>JAZRWV010000381.1:0-8191 GCA_045599925.1 Myxococcota bacterium | reverse complement strand
TTCTTCGGCTTCGCGTTTTGCTTTTTCTTCGGCTTCGCGTTTTGCTTTTTCTTCGGCTTCGCGTTTTGCTTTTTCTTCGGCTTCGCGTTTTGCTTTCTTTTCGGCTTCGCGTTTTGCTTTCTTTTCGGCCTTTTTCTGGGCCATTAAACGTTCGAGTTCGCGAATTTCTTCATCCTCATCATCCTCATCGTCCTCATCGTCGGTTTGTTCTTCGATGGTTGATATCTGAGGCATTTCCTCTGCGGATGTATCTAAGTTTTCAGCCGTATTTTTGGGTGATGAAAGAAAATCATCAGGGGTTGAAAGAGCGTCTAAATGGCTCATTGAAATGAGTTCTGGGACGCCGACGGAATCCCAACCGTCTTCATCGTCACCGTCCATCAGTGATGTGATGGAAGAAGAGTGGGAAATTGTGTCAGAATCTGGAGTTGACTTGGGGGCAACAGCTTTTACTTCTGGAATGGTGTCGTGCTGTTCTTCATGGTGATTATCATCATCCTGTTTGGCGATTTCGGCATCAGCGTTGACGATTTTGCCATGGACTGCGGTTTCTTTTGAAATAGGTTCAAGAGTTGCGAATGTTTGAAGTTCAGACTGACTTGGTGTACTTATTTCTTCTTCATCCTCGTCATCGTCTTCATCCTCGTCATCGTCATATTCTTCATCCTCGTCATTTTCATCTTCGAGTGTATTAATTTTTTCTGTTGATTTCGGAATTTCTTCTATTTGGGTAGAAGTATTAGCCTTACTGGAAGAGTTGTCGGCAGAGGAGTCAGAGGATTCGGACTGAACAGGTGACATTTCGAGAGAGTTTCGAAGTTCAGCGAATTCATCATCGGATGGGACTATGCCGAGAATTGTTTTACTTGGAGAGCATTCGAGTGTCTGTAATTGGGTTTGAACTTTTGAGCCGCAAAAACCGCAAAATCTTGAATTATCGGGCAATTCGTGTTGGCAGACACTGCAATGAATCATGGTTATCTCCATCCAAATGGATAATGTTCAAAGAAAGAATTGAGAGCATTGCACCTCACAGAGGAGCAAAACTACCATTTAATACAAACTTTGTTGAGAGTGAAAAGAAAATGACACAAAAAAAGAGTAACATTATTTACCGGGGATGGTGTAAGGGCTGAGTTATTAAGAATCTGCGGTAATATAGGTTTGAAATCCAATTTGTTGGTTGGGGGATATTTGATTAAAGGCGAAATGTGGTTTCATTCATTTTGCTATTACAGGTTATTTGTCTGCTGTGATTCATGGGGGATTCGCTTCACAATGACAGTGAGGTGATTGTGTGAAAGGATTTGTGAAGCGTATGCGCCGAAGGGGCATAGCGAAGCAATCGAAGCGTATGCGCCGAAGGTGCATAGCTGAGAGCCGGAAACGTATGCGCCGAAGGCGCATAGTGACGGAAAAAAGCTCAGAAGTCGTAAGAGGAGTTTTTTTTGGCAATTCTGAAACCCAGATCTTCAGCCCGTTTGAAGTCGTCCTGTGTTGAAAGATCGCTGTAGTGCATCAAAAGGATATGTTCAGCAATTTCGCGTGGAAGAGTGGCGAGTTCGTCGATAGAGGAGTGAATATTGCCGGGGAACGGGTGCATGAATGTGACTTCATGGAAGATGGTGTGGATGCCGCGATTGAGCAGGTTTTCAATTCGCTGAAGAGAAAACTTTGTGTCAGAAGTGAAAGCGATTTGATTATCGAAGATGATTCCGTAAGCGGGTTTTCCGAGTGCGTGTTCAACCGGGAAAATTTCGCAGTTCAAGTCAAAAATATCGAATGGTTTAAATTCAGAGACTGTGTGGATATCTGTGTAATCGGAAAGAGCAAGAGGAGTGGAACGGCCTTCAAGAAAAGTTTCCATAGCGGCGCGCAGGCAATTGTTCCAGATGTGAGAGCCGTCGAAAGCCGGATTATTGGAGAAGAAAGGTTCCGGGAGCCATAAATGATGTCGACTTGCGCAAGCGAAGAAGCGGGTGAAGAGGAGTTCTTCGAGTCCGAGGACGTGGTCACCATGGAGGTGAGAAATGAAGATAGCGTCGATAGAAGTCTGAGAAATGCCGGCAAAGCTGAGTGCGAGTGGGCATAACAAACCGCAGTCGATGAGGATTGAATGATCGTGGTAATGAACGATTGCGTTGGTATTGAAATTTACAGGTGGCTTGGACCAGGCATTGCCGGTGCCGAGAAACTGTATAGAAATAGATGGAGTTTTCATTGGATGCTCGTCGATAAAAGAGTCCTTAGAGGATAAGGTACAAGAAATTTGAAAGTACGGCAATTGTCGTTATTGATATGATTCAAAAAATGAATGATTGTCATTAGTGTGTGGTTTGAGGTATGATAGATGACTGGAGTTAATCTGAGTGGTTGGATTCAGATTGCACAGTAACGTAACAGCGAATTCATGGCGAATCAGGGTATGTATATACTTAAGTTCATTTCCGGCAAGTATCAGGGCGGTGAGTATGCTCTTGAGATGAACCAAGAACTCATCATAGGACGAAGTAGCGAGCTTCCGATGGTGCTCATTGAAGATATGGTGAGTAGACATCATGCGAAGATAACGACGACGGATGATGAGATCTTTATTGAAGATTTGGGGAGTACGAATGGCACGTTTGTCAATGGTGAGAAGATTAGCCGTTGCAAACTGAAAGAAAACGACCGCATTTTGATTGGAACGTCGATTATCAAACTCGTCTATGAGGAACAGGATGCGAATCAGCCTCCTCCTCCTCCAGGACTTTCCAGTGATGTCGGTGTTGAGCTGACGCAGCCGCCTTCGCTGTCGACAACAGCTGCTCATCGTGTGTCCCAGGGGGGGCATACAAGTCATGGTGGTTCAGGCGTATTGTCTGGTCAAATTGATGTTCTTCCACTTCCCGATTTGCTTCAGTTGTTTGGGTCTTCAAAGAAAACAGGTGGTCTTTTTATTTCGACACCTGGTGGAACGGAAGGATGTATCTACCTGAAGGATGGACGTGTGTATGGTGCCGTTATTAACGGTAATTTTGACGTTCCGGTTGAAAAGTCTTTCTATCGCATGATGTGCTGGGATTCAGGCAGCTTCCTGCTTGATACGACGGCTTCTCATGAATTTGAGAATCCAATTAATGAAAATGTCGAATCGATGTTGATGGAAGCGATGCGTATTATTGATGAAACGCATGCATTGGGAGATAATGTTCCTCCATTTGAATCGATTTTCCGCATTGATTTTCCGCTGGAACCCAAGCTTCGGGATTTGACGCCTGAACAACTTGACGTTTTCCAGTGTGCTCTTGCCGAGCCTTCGATGGAAGCCATCCTCAACCGAAGTGAGTTGGATGATATCGAAACAACAAAGGCTGTGATGCATTTGCTTGATAAACATTACATGATGATCGTGTAATTTCTGGCTTGAATTCACATAATGCCGCTTCATTTCGAGGCGGCTTTTTTATGGAGACTGTATGACAATTCTTAACGATATTCAGGAACAGGTTAAAACTGCAATGAAAGCTGGCGATGCAAGACGTCGCGATGCTCTTCGACTCATTCAGAGTTCTCTTAAAAAAGAATATATTGATAATGGTCGCGTGGATTTGACACCGGAACGCGAAGTCGAAATCTTAAGCAGTGAAGCCAAAAAGCGTCGTGAATCCATTGAAGATTACAAAAAAGCAGGCGCAGAGGATCGCGCTGATCAGGAAGCCTACGAACTCGGCATTATTCAGGAATTTCTGCCGGCAGCTTTGACGGAAGATGATGTGAAAAAGATGATTGCCGATCTCGTCGCAGAACTTCAAATCACGTCAAAGAAAGACATGGGTAAACTGATGAAAGAACTCATGCCGAAACTGAAAGGTCGTTTCGACGGCAAAGAAGCTAAAAAACTCGTCGATCAGATTCCTGTTGAAGGTTAATTAACATCTGACAGGTTTTAATCGTTTGTAAAGGGGCTTAAAAAGCCCCTTTCTTTTCACAGCAGGTTTTGAACACAGATGATGGATATTTTCTGCTGTGGCGAAGTGATTTCAGGACTATTCTTCTGCTGATATCGAGTGTCAGATAGAAGATACTGGAGAATACGAATGCAGAGACATTATTTTGGAACCGATGGAATTCGGGGACTTGCAAATCAGTTCCCGATGACAGTGGATGTCGCATTAAACTTAGGGAAAGCATTGGTGGCTCGTCTTCCACATCGCGGATCTTCTTTTAAAGTCCTGATTGGTAAGGATACGCGCCGTTCCGGGTATATGTTTGAATCTGCACTGGCTGCCGGCGTGAATTCGATGAATGGGGATGTGTTGTATACGGGGCCACTTCCGACACCGGCTATCGCTCATCTGACGACAGCAATGCGATGTGATGCCGGGATTGTGATTAGTGCTTCCCATAATCCATATCACGACAATGGCATTAAAGTTTTTTCTGCTGACGGCTATAAACTGCCGGATGAAGTTGAGCATGAAATCGAGCTATTATTAGACGATCCCGCACAGCTCAATGCTCGAATGAGCCCTGAATCGATTGGGCGTTCTCGCCGAATTGACGATGCACTCGGACGATACAATGCCTTCATGAAGTCGAATTTTGAGCGCGAGCTTTCTCTGGATGGGCTCAAAGTCGTTATAGATTGTGCCAATGGTGCGGCATATCGCATTGCTCCGACTGTTTTGGAAGAACTTGGTGCAGAGGTGATTGCAACAGGTGTTGAGCCGAACGGCTATAATATTAACGATGGTGTTGGGGCTCTTCACCCGGATCATTGTTCGAATCTCGTTCGCGAACATAAAGCAAATCTCGGCATTACATTGGATGGTGATGCCGATCGGTTGATTCTTGTTGATGAAAATGGTGAGATTGTGGATGGTGATGCCACCATGGCAATGCTGGCGATTGATTTGAAGAATCGCAGCATGTTGAAGAAAAATACTCTTGTCACGACGGTTATGAGCAATCTCGGACTTCACAAGGCTCTTCATGCTCGTGGAATTGATACGGTTCAGACAAAAGTCGGCGATCGTTACGTCGTAGAGGAAATGCGTGCTCAGGGGTATGCACTGGGTGGAGAACAGAGCGGTCATATTGTGATGCTCGATCATGCAACGACCGGAGATGGACTGCTTGCGTCACTTCGCGTTCTTTCATTGATGAAGCGAACCGGAGCAAAACTTTCCGAACTCGGAAGTGTCGTTCAAAAACTCCCGCAAGTGCTCGTCAACTTTAAGGTTGATAAGAAAATCCCCATCGAAGAACTCAAAGAGTCGTCGAAGCGAATTGCTGAAATATCGGCAGAGTATGGCGACAATGGGCGAGTGCTGGTGAGGTATTCCGGGACAGAACCCAAATGCAGGGTTATGCTGGAAGGGCCTGATATGGCAAAATTGGATAGGGATGCGCATTCCATTGCCGAGCTCATTGCGAAAGAAACATCGAATTAAGAATTCATTGAGATAAAGCCAGAGACATCATTGCACCTTGCCGAATCAGAGAGAAAACATGTCTGTCATGGCGATTGAAAAACATCCTTTGTATAGCCGGGTAAGGGACTTTATCACTTCCCGGCATTTGCTTGATGGCATTGAGCATCTCGATATCGCATTGTCCGGCGGTGCAGACAGCGTGTGTCTGGTCGCGATTTTATCGGCTATGAAGTCGGCGTGTACACTTCGTGCGCACCATATTCGACATCATTTGAGAAATAATGATGGTGTGGATGCTGAAGTTGCCCGTTCAGTATGTGAAAAACTTGGGATTGAGTTCATTCAGACGGAGTTGGACTGGTCTGATAATGGAATTCCGCAAGCGAATGTTGAAGAAGAAGCACGAAAAAAACGGTATTCGGCTTTCTTTCAAGTCCTTGAGGATAAGTCAGTTTCCGGAATTGCATTGGCGCATCATGGGGATGAAAATCTGGAAACGGCGATCTGGCGCTTAGGGCGTGGGTGTGGCCTTGAGGGCTTCGGCATGTCACCCATTGCTGAGCGCAATGGCATCAGGCTTATTCGACCATTGTTGATGGTTTCGAAAGCGGAAATCTACGAGTTTTTAGGCGATATCGGTTTGGAATGGGCGGAAGATCCGACAAATCAGAGTAATAAATACCGCCGAAACCGAATTCGGCATGAGATATTGCCGCTTTTGAAATCTGAATCCATGTCGGATGACTGTCTTTTTCGTTCTCTTGTGCAGATGCGAAACGACGCCGAATCGCTGTCAAGCCTCGCCGATAGCTTTGTAAAAATGCATCCGGTAAAGAATGGCGGATGGTTTTGTTCATGGACGGATTGGCTGATGCTGAGCGAGTCTGCCAAAGCACAGGTGCTGCGCCATGCGGTGCGTGATGTCGTGCCAAATCACTGCCCGACATCGGCCTGGATTGTTCGGACACTCGAAATGCTCTCGCAGCAGAAACAGACTTTTCGCCAGACGGAGGACGGTGTCGTCTTTGCCGGCTGGTCTCATGGAGGTGTCATGGTGTGGTCGGAATCTCAGAATATCAGCATGTCGGAAATCGAAATTGCCATTCCCTGTTCTGATGTCAGAATATGGAATTTCTGCGATCTGACGGCCTTTTCTTCGATGCCGGATGTGGATTTGAAGAATACAACGTCACTTTTTCATGTCGATGCGTTGGCTGTGACGGAAAAACTGACTATTCGACCGGCAGAAACCTTTTGTGACGTGCGAAACTCCATTGGGAATATCATACGTCTTCGCGAAGCGTTGCGAAGCCAGGGCGTGCCGGATATGTGGCGCAGACATTGGCCTGTTTTGTGTTCAGGCATGAAACCTCTGTGGGTTTTGGGCGGTATGCGAACTTTTGATGCAGTTCCGGCAAAATCCGGTCGTAAGGCTCTGACGTTTTCGGTGCGTTGGTGTTAGGACGCGTTAATTTATTCCTTCATCCAGTCCTCGATAATACATTCGTGAACTTTGTCTTTGGCATCCTTGTCATAATTGACGCCGACGAGAACCATGTTGTCCTGATAATGTTCTAATTCCTGCGGATAATTGCGCTGTTTGGCCTGTGCAATGGCGGTTTCTGCATCTATATCCCATTTGAGTCGTTCATTGCGATCGCTTCGCGGAATGAGTACGATATCAGCAAATCCTTCACCTGTGGGCATTTCGCGAATGATGGAATTATCCAGAGTATGAATAGCGATGGTGGTAGATGCCATGACAATGCTCGCAAAGCATGTGGGCCAGATTTAAATCAGAACTCTGGTATAATCGATTCGAAAAGAAGAATTTGACCGTTGAGCAAGGTAAAGAACTCATCTGGCGATATGTCATGATCTATTAGAATAACAGAAAAATTTGCGCAACGAATGGGGGATTGCCACCAATGACCAAAAGGAAAATTTACTATGCCGCTCAAGAAAGAGTTGCTTAACTCAAACCCTTGTTAAAAATGTGTCAACCAAATTTGGTAATTTCATATTAATATTTCCTCAATCCCCCACTCGCCAATCGTTCTCAATTCAAAATCGAATTGAACGCCGATTTGATATAATTTCTTGTTATCGGCTTCGTAGGGAATTAAATAACCTTTATCATTGATTTGTTGAATGGCTTTTTCGGGTGAATCTTTTTTCTTGAATTCAAAGCAGAAAATGGCGTCTTTTGTTTCTATTAATAGATCAGAGCGGCCAACGGCATTGGCATGTTCTGCGCGAACCGTATAAGGCGTCACAAATCGGCATAATAATAACAGGAGTGTTCTATAATAATGCTCGTTGTAATCTTCTTTTTTCCGCAATGTATTATAGGGAATGGACGACAAAAAGGATCGAGCAAGGGTCAAAGCTTTGTCGATATCATGTTCTTTCAAACTGCGTGAAAATTCGCGCGAAAAATCGATATTTTCAGAATTACTATCATGACCGTAATAGGGCATCAGACAACGGGAAAACCCGATACGAACTTCTTCATTCGGATATATTAAAAAATAATCTTCAGTTTCTGAATCATAATCTTTAATCGTCAGATACCCGGATTGATAGAGAAGTGGAATGATATCCGACGACTTTTCGGCAGGCATGTCGAATAATTCCCGGCTCGTCCAGAACCCCTGATCGAGTTTTTCCACATCAATATTCGGGTGCAAGCTGATTTGCTGTGCAAGAAACGTCGGCGTTCCCGATGAAAACCAATAATTGCCCAATTTATGCTCATCCAGACTGTTCAATAG
>JAZRWV010000380.1:0-3466 GCA_045599925.1 Myxococcota bacterium | reverse complement strand
GCTATTGGCCGAAGGCCAATACGCCATGCGATATGCGCGGGCTATCGCTTATCGCGATACGCCCGCAGCCTCGAATTCAGGCTATGAGCTAATTCAGAACTCAAGATGTGTATTCAGGAATGAAAATATGAAATATATACTGACTGATGTTGAGTATTCTGGGATGAGTTGGATGTTCCTGATTAAACAAAATAAACGCTTTATAAAAAACGTCTCATGTAGATTTGATTATTTGACTGTAATAAGCCAGGCTTTGAGATAGCGAGCTTCTGCAAATTTTGCGATGTGATCCGCTGGAAGTCCCGTATAATCAATGGCGTCCAGTGTGCGGTGGAGAAGGGTTTTCTTGACGAGGGTCGCGAATTTTTCTCCTCCGATATGTGAAGAACACGAGCAGCATAGAATTTGTCCGTGAGGACGCAGAAGTTTTGCAGCTGCTGCAAAAAGTCGCATATAGGCTTTTTCTGCCGTTGGAATTTGAGCTTGTGATGAGGCAAAACTTGGAGGATCTGCGATGATGAGATCAAATTGTTGTTTCCTCGAAGCTGCGCGTTCCAGCCAGTCAAACATGTTGCTTTTTTGAAGAACATGTTCGGATGACGAAACACCTGGCAGTGCGGCATTGAGTTCATAGTGCTTTTCAACGAGATCGAGTGCATGCCGATCGCCGTCAAGACTCCACACGGATGAGGCACCACCAATCGCAGCATTGATCGAAAAACCACCGGAGTAACAACAAATATCGAGAACTTTTTTATCGGCAGACAGACTTCTGATGAGTTGTCTGTTCAGTCTTTGATCGAGGAAAAATCCCGTCTTTTGCCCCTGAAAAACCTGCGCATGGAATTTTGCTCCATGTTCGAGAAATTCTGCATATGGCGTTTCATCATCACCAAAAACGAGTGAACCTTCTTTAAACCCAATTTTTTCAAAGTATTTGAGACAGTCTCTGCCAAAACGAAGGACGATGCGATAAGGGCGAATGCCATACGCTGCTTTTAGTGTTTCATCGAGTTCCAGAGTGCCATATTCCGAAATGATTTGAATGACATCATTGAGATAAGGCAGCCAGCACGATGAATAGACCTTGAAAACCCATGTCCCGGCATAAGCATCAATGACGAGTCCGGGCAGACCTTCACTTTCTCCACTCAGAATGCGAATGCCGTTTGTATCTCGACTGACAATGTTCATTCCTGCACGTCGGTTGATGGCATCGCGGATGTGACTGGCAATGTATTCAGTGGAAAATTCGCATGGATCACCAAGGATTCTTACGGGAATGGAACTAAACGGATCACAGAGTCCGACTTTAATGCATTGATTTCGTTTGCCATAAACGGCAACGATATCCCCCGGAGCCGGTTGCGATTTAGAAAAGTCAGCGTGTTTATCAAAGATCCAGGGCATTTCCCGTCGAAGACGGTATTCACATCGTTCATCGACGTGAATTTTAACGATATTTGGTTTGCGCATGGGTTGATATTTGGCTTTAAAATGTCAATTTATGGTTGTGAAACACGGAGATTATTCCGGCTTTTGAGCCGTATAAAGACAAAGTTTCATTGGAACGCGAACGTTCACTCCCTGGAAATAATGGTGAAAAGCACGAACAAGCTGTGTGAGCAAAACTTTCGGATCGAGGTCTGGTTCATTCAGGCTTAGACAATAACCGAGATAATGAGATTCAACGAGGCTTGCAAACAGCAGTTGTTCTACGCTGGGAAGTTCCAGGTCAAATGAAACTGTGTCACTGCCTTTTATGCTCAGACCGCTGTTTGTAATGGCTTCGCTGCATGCATTGGGGGTCAGACATTGCATGAGATTGACCATGATATCTTCGCGATGATTCGGATAAAGTTTGAACAGACATTCATCCAGAATGTCAAAAAACGCAGGAAAAGACCCGATTTGCGGCATGCTACAAACAAAATATCCACCAGGTTTAAGAACACGTCGATAAGCAGAAAAGACGACTTCAGCCCGACAAGTCGTCGCAAGTCCGACTTCTGTCAGGACAAAGTGAAAAATATCGTTCGCATAGTTGAGCGCAGAAACTTCCTGCGCTGAAAAAAAGAGGTTCAGAGGAGAATTTTGAGCACACTTTCTCAGTGTTTCAAATCGATTGTTGGTGTTGTCAACAATCATGATTTTGCCGGATGTGGTTAGACATTCGAGAAGCTTCGTCAGCAACGATGTAAAACGAAGTTCCGGCATTAGAATGACGGGAACTTTGGGCATATTGCATGCGAAGCTGAGTTCAAGCAGTGGAATGTCGACATTTTTCTCCCATTGAGGGTTGATAAATGTTTCATCAATGTGATTTTGGCGGGCAATGCGTCCAGCTATTTGGTTTATTTTTTCCGGCATCGGTTTTCTCAAACTTTAAGCTACTTTGGGATGAAAGGTTAAATCATTCATTGTACAAACGGTCGTGTTTCATAGAATCCATTGGTGGAATGTTCTGTTCATTTCACCGCAATGTTTTGTCATACCATATCGGGATAAAAATTCGAACCCCTGATAGTTTTGGAACAGAATCCCCGAAAATTGGATTTAATACTCTGATGTGAGAGAATTCAGACCGTATGATTTGTGTACGTCACACGTCTCATGGAACGAGTGGATGCCACTCGAAAGGTGGAAAAAATGGTGGCAGCAAAACATTTGGAAGATCACGATCCCGCATCAGATTTTCAGACGGGACATGTTTTTGGCGATAGATTTCGCGTCGAGCGTCTGATTGCTGCAGGCGGAATGGGATTTGTCTATATGGCAACAGATCTCGAACAACAGCAGCTTGTCGCTCTAAAAATCATGCGTTCATCGCTCCAGCGCGACCCCGTCGCAATTGAGAGATTTAAACGCGAAGTACGGACAATTAAACGCCTGATGCATCCAAATACGATAGAACTTATCGATTATGGTGTTACAGAAGACGGTTTTATGTTTCTCGTTATGGAATGGCTTCACGGCAAGGATTTGCGCGAGATTATGCGCATCAAACGCCATCTGTCCCCCATTACGGCAACTCGCGTCGCATTGCAGGTTTGCTGGAGCCTTTCTGAAGCACACATGAAAGGTATCATCCATCGCGATTTAAAACCGGAAAATATCTTCATCATGCACAATCCCGGTCCCCATCTTCGCATCAAAGTTGTGGATTTCGGACTCGCTAAAGTCGTCAGCGGCCCTGAGAGTGCCGAACAGATAACGCGAGGTGGCGTCGTTTGCGGAACACCGGAATACATGAGCCCTGAACAGGCAAAAGGCGAAAAACTCGATGGACGAAGCGATGTTTATGCACTCGGCTGCGTGATGTTCGCCATGCTCGAAGGCGATGCTCCTTTTAGAGGTAAAAAAGCACTGGATGTCGCAATGATGCACATTAACAATCCATTCCCACAAATGAATGATGGCGTTCCTCCAATGCTTCGCGAAATCATCATGAAATGCGTCGAGAAAA
>JAZRWV010000379.1:0-6358 GCA_045599925.1 Myxococcota bacterium | reverse complement strand
CCATGCTGGGCTCACCACGTGAAAAAAAAATCCCCGCCAATTGGCGGGGATTTTTTTTTCACGTGGTGAGCCCAGCATGGGCGATAACTTGGCAGTAAGCGCTTAATCATCCCGCGTCTTTTCAACTCGTCATAAACAAGTCATACCTCTTGACGTTAACTATGCCAAGCTTGACATAGTTTTTCACATTTTTTCATAGTCAGGAGGTGTGACATGCGTATTTCAGACGCCAAAAGGATGTTGTGCAAAAAAAAGCTGACACTTTTTCTGCAAGGATTCTGTAAACTGGCAGAAGCCGTCGGATGGCGTCCATGAAGAAAAGAAAAAGGAGCGCGGCGTATGAAATAGCCGCGCGGCCGGCGCGTATGGCCGCAGGCCATAGCGCGGCCTCCGAAATTAAATATTCCATTTGCTAGAAAAGACGATATATGTTCTGATGCCGCATTTGTCGGCAAAGTGCGAACGGAGGTCAGTCATGGGGTTATATGTCAATCCGAGCGAAGTTTCGTTAAGAAGTGCGATGGTGCTCGACACATACGTCGATAAATCGATGATGATCGCAGAGATCAATAAAGTGGTTGATACGGACCGGCGCTATGTTTGTGTTTCGCGAGCGCGTCGTTTTGGCAAAACCATGATGACGAGCCTTCTTGCGGCGTATTACAGCAAAAAGGCGAATTCACGACCGCTGCTGGAAAAACTTAAAATTGCACGCGACCCGAATTTTGAGCAATATCTCAATAAGCTCAATGTCATTCTGATAGATATCAATGTGGCGTATAACCGTTCAAACATGAATGAAGATGTCGTCCCGATGTTCACTCAAGAAATTCGCGATGAACTCATCGAAGAATTTCCAGAGGTCGACATCGCACAGGGCGATGATCTTTCTCTTTGCATTTATAAAATTTATAAGAAGACCGGCGAAACCTTTGCCATTTTTATCGACGAATACGACGTGCTTGTTCGTGAAAGGGTCCCGGCTTCGATTTTTAAGCCATATCTGGCGTTTTTGAACGCCATGTTCAAAAGCAATATCATTAAACCGGCGATTTCGCTGGCCTATCTGACGGGAATTCTGCCGATAGTACGTGAAAAGATTCAGTCAAAGCTCAATGTTTTTAAAGAATACACGATGGTTGATTCGTACAATCTTTCGGAATTCGTAGGATTTACTGACGAAGAAGTCAAAGCATTGTGCGAAAGTCATGGTATGGATTTTGAGGAATGCTGTCGCTGGTATGATGGTTACCGGATTCGCGGTTTTAAATTATATAATCCGCGATCTGTGGTTTTTGCCATGGATGGTAAAAAATATGCCAGTTATTGGACGGCGACGAGTTCCTACGAAGCTCTGAAAAACTACATCTTGATGGATTTCAAGGGCATTCGCGATGACGTCGTCAAGATGATTTCAGGCGGCAAAATCGATGTCGATGTGGGGACCTATCTCAATACGATGACGGATTTCCACTGCAAGGACGATGTTTTTGCCTATCTGATTCATCTGGGTTATCTCGCTTATGATGAAGACAAAGAGCAGTGTTACATTCCGAATGAAGAAGTGCGCAAGGAGTGGATTCGTTCGATCCGCCTTGAAGACGACTACGCCAAAGCCATGGAACTCGTCGTTGCGTCCAAAGAGCTGCTGGATTTGACTGTTGAAGGGGACGAAGAAGCCGTTGCAGCGGCGCTGGAAGCGGCGCACGAAGAATTGGCGAGTAATCTGAGATATAATCACGAATCTGGGTTCCAGTGCATGATTCGGCTGGCCTATTTTTATGCGAACACGCGCTACACCGTGGTAAGCGAACTTCCGGCGGGCAAGGGGTTTGCAGACGTTGCCTATATTCCGTATATTCCCAATGTTCCCGCGATGATTGTCGAGCTTAAACGCAATGGGTCACCCGATAGCGCACTCATACAGATTCGCGAGAAACAGTATTTTAAAGCATTTGAGCATTATCAGGGCGATTTGCTGTTTGTCGGTGTTTCGTATGATGAGAAAACGAAAGTTCACACCTGTAAAATCGAGCGATTTGTGAAGGAATAGATGTGTTAGCCCAAAAAGGTGCGCCCGCGTATTGTGAAAACAATAGCGGGCGCGGTCGGCGCCTATGGCCGCAGGCCATAGCGCGGCCCTGCAAAAAATGATTCCTTTTGTGAGAAAAGGCTATATTTTGTGATAGAGCCTCAATTATCGGTATCAAACCGCCGAATGAGGAGCAAAACATAGTCAAAAGCGGCGCACAGCGCCGAATGCCCCTCATCATCCACATGCAGATTGGCCTGTGTTTTGATTGTGGTTTTACTTCGTTTTGGGCTTTATACTTTTTGCAGATGTCTTCATCGCATTGAGAATTTTTTGTTTTTCATCCTCAGATATTTTGAGGAGTCTGAATGCTTCATTCATATCGCAATTTAAGCTTTCCATAAGTGCTTGAACATTTTGAATGGCGTTTTGTGTGCAGCCTTTCTCAATGCCTTCTTCTCTGCCTTCTTCTCTGCCTTCTTCTCTGCCTTCTTCTCTGCCTTCTTCTCTGCCTTCGTTATAGACTTCGCGTCGAAATGCTTTTAATGCTGTATTCATATTTATGTTCTCCTTTTTCTCGATTTCACCATATTTTAGTCGATTGAGTTTATGTGCCAGTTCCGTGTCATTCATTTTTTGAGGGTTGGATTCGAAAAGATCTTTCAGGAGCAACCCAATCGGGTCGTCTTTTCGATATTCACCGTTAACATAAAGAATGTGAATCCCATCGTCAAAGTCTTTTCCCGTTTCCTGGACGGAATGAATGACGTGATAAATGGGAATGTCTTGATGGGGACTGTCTGATTTGAAGTGATTTTTCTCGAGCACCATAATGATATAAATTTCGGGGAGTTTTTCGGGAGATTGACCTTTTTTAAGGCAGTTTGCATCCAAAAGGCTTTGATTGAATCGAAGCCTTTTGGGGGAGGCGCCCTTTTTGGTTCTTTGAAATTCTATATTAATCATTTTATTGGAAGAATCTACGGCGAGTATATCGAGTTTAGCCGATCTTCCGCGTAGATTGGTGAGTTGTTTCTGAGTGGTGACGCGTTTTATGATGATGTCGTCGCGATTGAGAATAATGCGAATTATTTTTTGGACATTTGCACAGTCACCGTCAAAGAAGACAGACATCATCAGGTCATCGATAAGTCGTTCCTTTTCGAGCAGTTTTTGCCGTAATTTCTTGCTAATCCTCCATTTGCTGAGTTTTGTCATTTGAGTTCGTCGTTGAGTCGGCGAGCTTTGGGGCGAGTGTTTTGTTTGAACCATGCAGCCTCCTGGAAATGTGTTAAGCAGAATATCTGCATGAATGATATGGTGTGTTTTGGTCAAAAACGGCCATTTTATTTTGTGTTTCTTTGTGAAACACATCGAAAGAAAGCCGTCCGTCCGGCATTTATGCGTCAAATGCGCTATTGGGGGACCTCATAAAATTGTCGGCCGTATTGAACGCAGGGCAATAGGCCGACAGGCATTGCGTATGCGCCAGCAAAGCAATGCCGTCAAAATGAATGTCAAAAATCATGCAAATGAATCATTTTCGCGATATTCGTGCATTAAAACGCTTTTCATGACGCACAAAACACATTAAAAGGCGCAGATTGTCAGTGAACTTCACCTGTCGCGAGGCATCTGAAGAGACTTAATCCATAGGAAAATTCAATGAATCGAATCTTTGCCATCGCCACAAATCCCATTATTCGCACGGTGATGATGGGGCTGACGGGCGGTTTTCTCGTATTTTTTCTCTGCATTCATACGATTGGGAATTACCTGATTTTTATGAGTGCGGAGGCGTATAACAGCTATTCCCATTTCCTGCTGTCGCTGCCGTTTTTGCCGATAATTGAAGGCGTTTTGGTACTTTGCATTTTGTATCATGCGATTGTGGGCGTGTGGAGCAAGCTGAGGAATCGCCGTGAAGCGCGCGACTGCGGCTATGCGATTAAGCGCAATGCGGTGAATTCGCGCAGGAATATCGCGAGTCGGACGGCCCATATCACGGGGCTGGTGATTTTTGCGGGGCTGGTGGCGCACATCGCGACGATGAAGTTTGGCGAACCCGATGTGGAGCCGACGGCGCGCAACCTGTACGATTTTGTGCTCAATATGTTCGGCAATCTATGGATTGATGCGGCCTACGCGGTGGTGCTTCTCATCATCATGGTTCATCTGTTCCACGGTCTGGGCGTGCTTTACGAATCGTTCGGCATTGCGCATCGCACGTGGCTTCGCCGCATTGGACAGGTCTTTGCGATTCTGCTTGCGGGGGCACTCGTGATTTATCCGTTTCTCGTGTATTTCATTTTGGTGTGACGCTTCGCCTTGTGCCGGCTTCGCCTGCACTACGGCTTCGCCTGCCTGCTATTGCCTCGCGGCAATACGCAGGGCTGCGCGGCCTGTTTGCAATACGGCCGCGCTGTAACAAAATAAGTAACAATCTATGAATCTCGATCCTCATTATAGTACATCCATTCCTCTCGAATCCCTTTGGTCAAAGACGCGCGATGAAATGTCGCTGGTCAGTCCGGCGAATCGCCGTAAGATGACGATTGTCGTCGTTGGAACTGGCCTTGCCGGGGCTTCTGCAGCGGCAACACTTGCGCAGCAGGGATATGCCGTTAAAGCTATTACGATGCTCGATTCGCCGCGTCGTTCGCATTCTATTGCCGCTCAGGGCGGCATTAATGCAGCGAAAAATTACCGAAATGACGGCGATTCGGTCGCGCGCCTCTTTAAAGATACGCTTAAGGGCGGCGATTTTAGGGCGCGCGAGGCCAATGTGTACCGACTGGCTGAAATTTCCGGGTCGATCATCGACCTGTGTGTGGCTCAGGGCGTGCCGTTTGCCCGCGATTATGCCGGTTATCTCGACAATCGCTCTTTTGGTGGCGTTCAGGTTTCGAGAACTTTTTATGCTCGCGGGCAAACAGGGCAGCAGCTGCTGCTCGGGGCTTACAGCGCGCTGCTTTGCAGCGCAAATCGCGATAATCTCGAGATTCTTACACGCCGCGAAATGGTTGAACTCGTCGTCATTGATGGACGTGCGCGCGGCGTCATTACACGTCATGCGCTGACTGGCGAATTGGATGCCGTCATGGGAGATGCCGTTCTGCTGTGTACTGGCGGTTATTCCAATGTGTTTTATCTTTCGACCAATGCTATGCATAGCAACGTTTCGGCTGCATGGGCATGTCATCGCAAGGGGGCTGCATTTGCCAACCCATGCTTTACGCAGATTCATCCGACCTGCATTCCTCAGCATGGCGAATTGCAGTCAAAATTGACATTGATGAGCGAAAGTCTCAGAAATGATGCACGCATCTGGGTGCCGAAAAACGCCGATGAGCGCGCGCCGGAAAGCATTCCCGAAGAAGAACGTGATTATTATCTCGAGCGCATGTATCCTTCATTTGGCAATCTCGTTCCGCGCGATATCGCATCCCGTGCGGCTGAGCGCGTTTGTAACGAAGGTCGTGGTGTCGGATTGACGAAACGCGCGGTTTATCTCGATTTGGCCGGTGCTATTAAAGAGTTCGGACATAAAGTTATTGATGAAAAATACGGCAATCTCATCGAAATGTACGAACGCATTACCAATGAAAACCCCTGGAAAACGCCGATGAGGATTTATCCGGCTCCGCATTATACGATGGGCGGACTTTGGGTCGATTATCATCTGATGACGACAATTCCGGGGTTGTTCTGTCTTGGCGAAGCGAATTTCAGCGATCACGGGGCCAATCGTCTCGGGGCTTCTGCGCTCATGCAGGGACTCGCGGATGGCTATTTTGTTGCCCCTGCAACGGTTCCCAATTACCTCGCCAATGCGCATCTCAAGCCTTGTTCGAAAGAGGATGATGCCTGCAAAGCCGCGATGGATGAGGCTAAAAAACGCATCGATATGCTGAGTGCCGTTAAGGGCGATAAAACGCCATCCGATATTCATAAAAAACTTGGTGAAATCATGCGCAAATATGTCGGCATGAGTCGTAATGCCGAAGGTTTGAACACTGCCATTCAGGAAATCAGGACGCTTCGCGACGAAGCTTCTTCTCAAATGACTGTTCAGGGCGATCCAAATGTCCTCAATTCCGAGCTCGAAAAGTCACTTCATGTCCATGATTACCTCGAGCTGGCTGAAACCATGGCCCGCGATGCGCTCGCTCGTGATGAGTCCTGTGGTTGTCATTTTAGAACCGAGCACCAGACTGAAACCGGTGAATGCCAGCGAAATGATGAGCACTTTGCCCATGTTGCCTGCTGGGAATATGGCAAAACAGAACCGGAACTTGAAAAGCTCGAATTCAAAATCTTTAAGCC
>JAZRWV010000378.1:0-6554 GCA_045599925.1 Myxococcota bacterium | reverse complement strand
CCGATCCCCTTAAAGATGATACCGATGGCGACGGCCTTAAAGACGGCGACGAAGTCGCAGCTGGCGCGGATCCTCTCAAGGAAGATACCGATGGCGACGGCCTTAAAGACGGCGACGAAGTCGCAGCTGGCACTGATCCTCTCAAGATTGATACCGATGGCGACGGCATCAAAGACGGCGATGAAGTCACCGCAGGCACTGATCCTCTCAAGGAAGACACCGATGGCGATGGTGTTTCCGATTTCGTCGAAAATTACTTCAAAACCAGCCCCACCGATCCCGCCGATAATCCCGCATCTCACAACATCACAGTCTTTGTTACGCCTTATCAGAAACCTTCGCATCCCGCTAAGGCGACTCAGTCTTTCGTCACTTCTATTCAGAAATTCGATGTCTATTTCCTCGGAAATATCCAGTCACACAGCCAGTCCAAAGAGGATGCATTAAAAGTTTTCAAAAACTTTAAATCGCTCATTTGCACCGACAGCAAAACGCCATGTCAGTCCAATGTCGATTGTTCTTCCGACCAGATTTGTGCCGAATCCGGAACCTGCATTCAGCGTTCGACCGCGAAAAAGCCGTGTGTCGCAGAACTCTGGACCGGTCTTGGCTGGTACAATGCACTGAATTCATATACCAATATTCAATCTATTCAGGATAGTATCGATGCCACGATCAGTTCCTACGACAATATGAAGTCTACGAGTTGCCAGGATTACGTCCATTCCACGGCCTGCGCGATTCTCGGAGCCAGTCAGTGCAATAATAGTACAACGATTAATTGTTATGCCGGGGACGATCGCTTCGGATGCGCCGGCTGGCGAAAGGATGCCATCAAAGGCCTGATTCTGAGCGCCATTCGTACTTCATCTACTGGTTGGAACAGTAAAACCGATAAACGTCAGGAAGCTGCCAAAATCATTAAAGATAACAAAATTCGTCTCATCGACGTTTCGTGGGCAAATTGCAGCTGCAATAACGGTATGAGCCAACTCGCCTGTTACGCCGATGCCTGCGATGCCAACGAAAAATGCTTCGCGGATTGTTCTAAGGCAAATTCTGTTTGCACCGATTCCTGCAATAATCTGATCTCGTCGTTCTATATGGGCGGCGTTTGTACGTTTAATGGAAGTTATAAGAACTCCTACGAGGGCATGTTCAAGCGAAATCTGGTCAACAGAGTCATCACAGTCGAGCCGAAAGTCCTGGCCGTTACGCCGGATGCCGACAAACTCGTTCAGTCCCTCACTGTCAATGTTTCTGGCGGAAACGTGAAAGGTCTGACCTGTTCAAATGTTGGGAATGTTTCGGGCGACAAGTTCCAGACCATTTCAAAACTGACGCCCGGAACCGAGGTTTGTTACGATATCACTCCCGTGGATTCGCAATCGGTCATTCCCGCAACGTCCGAGCCTCAGGTTCTGGAAGCCAGCATTCAGGTCACAGCTGAAGATTCCGTCCTCAACTCCGATCGCGTCTATTTCGTCGTTCCGCCTGTTTTTTAGCGCGCCTATTTTCAGCAAAACCTGCGTTTTGTTGAAAATACGGCTGCGCTCGGCGGCTATTGCTTCGCAATACGCCGCCGATTTTTTGGTTTGGGGCAAAATCGCAGCTTGTCATAACCTAAAGGAGACTATTATGAAGAAATTCCTGCACTTGGCTGGTTTGTTAGTTTTATCGATGGGGCTTCTGGTCTCATGCTCTGACGATGGAAATGATGGTGATAATAATTTGAAATGTGATGGCAATGGCCAGGTGAAAAATGAGGATGGTTCCTGTGGGTGTAATGCCGCTGATGGGTATGTCATGACCAATGATGGTAGTTGTGCCACGGGAACTGGTTGTAATGCCTGGAAAGAAACTTATAACGATACGTTAAGCTTGTGTGAGTGCGATGTGAAGAGACATTGGGCTGGTGCAGGAAACAACTGTTACTGCGCTGATGGTTATGAAGAAAAAGACAATGTCTGTCAGGCAAAATAATTTTGTGATTGAGTCATTTTGTCGTCAAAACATTTATCTTACTGATGATTTCATGAAGTATAAGCTAAACGCCGCGTATTCTGAAGGAATAGCGGCGTTTTCGGGCCGTATTGCGCGAGCAATAGGCACGAATGCCGGCCGTAGAAACGAAGTTTCCAGGCCGGCGAACCCTCATGGCTCCTGAACGGCATCAAATGTCAGAATTTCTGTTTTTGTATTGTCGATGGTGTCGGAATCGATTTTCCATTCGACAGTCGCATTAGCGTTTAATGCCATCAGTGCATTGTCGATAGTCGATTGGTGATAGGGCGTAAACCTGCGATAAAGGCCAGGATTCGGGAATGCCGGATAACCAGCATCTGGGGGCAGGAGTTCGATATCGGGAACTTCGAACCAGAAGTTGTTTACCGTTATTTTATCGGGGCCGAGCTCGCTCGAATCAATGACATTCGGATTGTTGTCGGTGATGATATCAAGCGTTCCAGTACATGCAATATTGCTGAATTCTATTGAGGGATTGAATGGTGCCCCATCAACCATCTCGGAATAATCATATCGGATATCATTGGCAAACATGTTATAACCATGAGTGTCGCCAGCTGTTTCGAGTATGGATGAAATATTGACAAAGCGAGTGGGTGAATAGCTCGTGATATAGGAGGCAAAACCGGCAATATGTGAATATTTATTATTATCAAATGTGATTTTAGCTTTTGTAATGATATTTTCCATATCACCTGCATATTCTATTTTACCGAAAGCACCACCGACGTTGGCATATTTCCCATTGATTTGTATGCTGTTGACGGAATTGTCGATGTTATGAATTTTTGAATTGAGTACGAAACCGGCGATACCGCCGATATCGGAGTCTAAACTGTTTTCCTGGTCGCTGATAGAACCGACTTGATTGATGACATTTTCGATTGTGGCATGTTGCGAACAGGCAACCAATCCGCCAATCCATTCATCGCCGCTGATTTCATCGACGATATTGGATGAATTTTTAATCGTGCCCGAGGTAAAGAATCCGACGAGGCCGCCAAGCGAACAGCCAAATTCGGATTCGCATTTCATGGATTTGACGTGATTTGTCTTTGGCCATGTCGAAAGTTCGAAATCAAAGTCAGCAAAACCAAGGACACAGCCGGTATAAGCCATATTGTAAACGTCAAAAGTGGCGTCCTGACACACGGTTGCAATGAATTGTGAGTGGGGATCATTGCCAAGTGAGTAATCCGAGGCAACGATGCCGGCGACAATATTCAGATAGGCGGTGTTGGGCTCAGGGGTGAAGTGGTGAACGATATTGCCCGAAAACGTTATATTTTCGAATCGATTGGATCTGGAATGAATGAGGAATGCGGCCGAACTATCCATGCCTTCGGAATTGAGGTCGTAATTGAGCCACAAATTTTTGATCGTCGAATATTCGATTTCTTCGAACAGTGCTTTGGGAAGTGCGCAGGCGGTTTTGTTGGTCGTTAGAGAAATCTTAATTTGCTTGTCATCAGGTGTCAGTATTTCTGATTCATAAAGAGGCGGTAGTGATTCCCAGTCTGCGATCATGCAGGTGCCGTTTTTGTTGGTAATTTGATGACCATCGGCCAGGTTGATGTCCTGCATAAAATAAATCGTCAGGCCTGTGTTGTATTGTTCCATAATGGAACGGAGCTTTTCGATATCCGCGCCGGTACAGAGTTTAACGACGAGTTCTGATTCATTGAATTCAAATTGACAGTCAGTTGGTGGTTCAGGTTCCGGATCGACGACTGGTGGTTCGGGGTCCGGATCGACGACCGGCGGTTCAGGTTCCGGATCGACGACCGGTGGTTCAGGTTCCGGATCGACGATTTCTGGGGAAACATCGGTAGCCCAGACCTCGTAGTATTCACACGATGAAGCATGCAATGAGATAACGGAGAGAACCAGGATTGTGCGGATGTGTTTCATGATTAATTAAATATATAAGACGTATTTGTCGTTTGATGTTGAGTGGAAGCAGAACGTCATGAAATAAGATGGCGTTATGAGTTTGAATTTAAACGAATTTTGAAAATGTATCTACTATAAACGGGGGATGCACCTATGCCTTCGGCATACGGTGCATTTGAGCCGCACTATTGCCTTGCAATACGTGCGGCTTTTTTACTGGTGTGAATGCGCCTAATGAATCACTCGCTATTGACGCCATTTGTGTGTATATTCGTGCAGATTGTGGTGTTGCTGATACAACTGCTGCGATCATGCACGGAGGTCGAACATGGGAGCATATTTAAATCCAGGTAATGTGCGCTTTCAGCGCATGAGAAATGAGAAAATCTTTGTCGATAAATCGGGGATGATTGAACTGGTAAACGATGTCGTCAACACCCCATCGGGCTACATCTGTATGACGCGGCCGCGCCGGTTTGGAAAGACTTATGCCGCCAACATGCTCGCCGCTTATTTCGACAAATCCGTCGATTCGCATGCGCTTTTTGATGATCTCGAAATCGCAAAATCGTCGAATTATGAAAAATATTTAAACAAATTCAATGTCATTCAAATCGATGTGCAGGGATTCAGAAGTCGATTTGGAAAGGAAGAATTTGAACAACAGTTTCAGAATGTCTTGATCCAGGAAATGCACGAAGTTTGGTCATTCATCGATAAAAATGAACATTCACTCGTTGGTGCCATTTCAAATGTTTATCAAAAAACTGGCGAGCAGTTTGTATTTATTCTCGATGAATGGGACTGCATTTGCAGAAATGAAAAGAATGATGACATGCACAAACGATGGATCGGCTTTTTACGCGGTCTGTTTAAGGATGACACGATTTCGGCTGCGACAGGACTCGCCTATTTGACGGGGATTTTGCCGATTCGAAAATATGGAACGCAGTCGGCAATGGGGCATTTCAGAGAGTTTTCGATCGTTCAGTCGCTAAGATATACGCCCTGGATTGGGTTCAATAAAGACGAGGTTGATCAGCTGTGTGAACAGTATCACCTCAATCGGGCTGAAGTTAAACACTGGTATGATGGGTATTTGCTTCAGAAAACTCACGTTTATAATCCGGCATCGGTCTGTGAAGCCTGTTTAAATCACGAATGTGGGATGTATTGGACCCAGACGGAATCTTTTGATTCGGTGAAAAGATATATCGGAATGAATTTTGACGGTTTAAAAGATAAAATTGTTCAAATGCTTGAAGGGGATTATTTACCGATTCGTGTGCATAAATTTAATAATACGATGCACGATCTCGATAGTGCGGATGATGTCATTACACTTCTCATTCACCTCGGTTATCTTGGTTATGATGAAGAAAATCGATCAGCATTTATTCCCAATGAAGAAGTGCGTCAACTTCTCGAGTGTGCTGTCGACAGTTTGGGCTGGCAGGAAGTGATGAAAGCCATCGATCAGTCCGTCAGTTTTATGAAAGCAGTCATATCCCATAATCACGAAAAAGCAGGTGATATATTGCGTCAGATGCATTCCGGTGTGGCGTCGATACTCAAATATAATGACGAAAACAGCTTAAGCTGCGCACTTGGATTTGCCGTATATGCGGCGCGAAAGGATTACACGGTCGTTCGCGAGTTCCCGACGGGCGAAGGCTTTGCCGATATCGTGCTCATTCCTCGCGCCGATCGAGATGTTCCGGCGATGATCGTCGAACTCAAGTGGGATAAAGACGCCGAAACGGCTATTGATCAGGCAAAACGCCGCCACTACCCGCAGGGACTTGAGCAGTATCAGGGCAATATGATTCTGGTCGGCGTCAATTACGATAAAGAAGCGAAAGAAAAAGTTCACGAATGCATCATCGAGGATTGGTGCGTGGCGTGATCTGGCGAGGGCAAAAAAAGAAACGCGCGGTGTATTGGCCGAAGGCCAATAGCCGCGCGCAAAGCCGCAGCGTATCGACCAAAGGGAGATAGCGCGGCCGGCCAATTAATATAAAAATATTCGATGGGGTGAGGTCAGAATATTCTATTTTTAGAATTTATTATTATCTTTTGTTTTACGGTTTTATATAAAATCTGAGATCAAACTCACCCTCGCCGCCTTCCATTGTGACGCGGCAATAGCCGTCTTTTGTGGTGATTTCGCCATTTTGGAAACCGGCATCTTCGAGCTGTTTATAGAAATGAGATTCGACATAATCGGCGGCATCGAAATTTTTCGTCGAACCATAGGCATAAAACAGCGGATCGTCAGGATAATCGCGCTGGTCGAGGAGATCCGTTTTGTCGGCATAAGGAATGGCTTTACCGTCTTTCATTGGAAAAATGCAGGGTTTGGGAAGGCCGGCATATAGCTTTTCTGGATCGGCTGGATCGTTATAGGCGGCTTTCAATTCGTCAGCATTCAGTGCTGGTTTTGAAGGGACTGGCGGTTCTGGTTCCACAGACTCTATGATCGCGGTTTGTACTGTTAATTGCCCGATTTTTTGATCGTGATCGCAGTTGTCAAGCCACTCTTTGCAGAAATCATCGGTTAAAGTAACTATTCAGCCGGGGGCTCTTGGATAGAGGTGGATACACCACGCCGTTGACAGCATCCGTAAAAATAAGCT
>JAZRWV010000377.1:0-1193 GCA_045599925.1 Myxococcota bacterium | reverse complement strand
CTTCGCCATAGAAATCTTTGATATCGTCTGGATATTGATTCTCTCGAATCTGATCGATGGCGGCTTTGACATCCTGTTTAAATTTGAGTTCAATGACAACGGCAGGCCTCATAACTTTTGGCTTTGGCAACAATACAATATCCGCAAAACCTTTACCCGTCGGCATTTCACGAACAATCATATATTGATTTTCTATAGAAATGCATAAAACAGAAATCACACACGAAAGCGCATTTTCGTTATTATACGCAATGATCGACGTCATGTTTTGATGCGTTTCTTCGACCATGCGCGCAACCGTTTCGCTGTCTTCACTCAAAACGGCCGTGATAAATCGCTGTGAACGCTGCCACGGTTTTATCGCATCCGGCCAGTCACATCGTTTTAGCGCATTAATAAATGCAATCCGCACTTCTTCATTGGGAATAAATGCCTCACACGTTTCACAATCGTAGGCCAAATAACCGATATGAATTAAACAGGTAAATGCATCGTCCTTACATTTCGGTGCTGTGAACGAATTATCATATGTCGATGTATCCACGGCAACGCGCCCGCCACCGATCAAACACTCGACATCAGCATAAATCCCGTCCAAATCGGCATTGATAAAATCGAGCAACGATTCAAATGAGGCCGTTGCAGTCCAGTAACTGCCAAATTGACGCGCAAGCATCGATTGTACAAGCGAACACGGATTATATACATGTGCCGTTCGATAGAATCGATAACCATCATACCAAAACGCCGCCTGGCTTCGCTCCATTTCATATCGAGCGCACAAATCATCGACTTCTTCCTGAAGAAAGCCGACGTAAGGTTCCAGCATCTGCGGTTTTATCATCGTATATTCTTTAAAATTATTAAGCGATGACTGCGTCTTATATTTTCTGACAGGCAAAATACCGGTGACGTACGCAAGTGCTAAATAGCTATTGGATTTATCCTGCTTGAACATATCGCGCAAAAAGTGAATCCACTCCGTTTGTATCACAGTATCATCGGGATAATTTCTAAAAATAGCATCCCACTCATCGATGATAATTACAAACTTCTCACCAGTCTTATCATTGATCGTAGCGAGCATGTTCGACAGTGCCATGCCTTTAAGCGGCAATTTTGGCCAAGCTGCGCGAAGTTCAGCTCCAATCTCTTTAATGATTCGTTCGATAAAAAGCTTGTGATCCTGCCCT
>JAZRWV010000376.1:0-4264 GCA_045599925.1 Myxococcota bacterium | reverse complement strand
GATGCATGCAACAGCCAGCTCGAAGGTCTTTGTCTTCAATGCCCATGCAGCAGGCTTTAATCTCTTCGGGGTTCGTCAGATTTGCACAAGGTGAACGGCGAAATGCGCCATGTGCCGGCTGCTCAGGTATTTCGGGGACTTTTTCTTCAGCAATGATCAGCGGTTTACAAGACTGATCTTTGTGGATTAGTGCAAATTCATCGCAGCAATTCTTGCGATCATCTTCATTTGTTTGGTTTTCACAACAGGCTTTGATCTGCGCGACATCGTTGTTGTGAAGGGCCTGGCAATCCATATAGGGCGAGTTGACAGCAACATCACCCATAAGTTGTTCATCGATTATAGGGGCTTTGTTTGGATTGCATGCACATAATGCGAGGGCTGTCGCTGTTGTCATCATGGCGATGCGTCCGGCTTTGTGCACATTTTGAATGATGCTTTCAAAGCCGTTTGACGTGCTTTTTAATATGGATGTTACAACAATGATCTGCTCGCCGATGTGTATTTCATCCTGGACACATAAGCGGATGGACTGACCTTTTTTAAGATTTCTTTCACGGCCGTTTCGTAAAATCGATACAGGTTTGGTCGAGTTTTGAACAATGTGAGGTTCTTGATGATCGATTTCGATGCGAACTGGGGTATTTTCACAAAGCCAGGTTATGCCAGCTTCGTCAAGGCCAAGACCTGTTTCTCCTGCTTCAAGTGGCAGGCAGTCTATCGTTTCATCCCCAATGCTGAGTTTAAGCAAATACTGAATCATGTGTCGTTACCTGATTATATGTGGTTATTGTGTTAATGTTTTCAAAGGCTGTTTCACAACTAACCGTTTGAATATTTCTGAAACTGTTTGTTGATGAAATGAATTAATTGAATGGGGGAGGTGGAAACTGCATGTGTGAAAGCCGTCTAAAGATCAGTATTTCAACACTCAAAAAAAGAGGAATCGTGCATTATTGTGCAAAAAAGCCCCTGTTTGTCAGTTTTTTTTAGATGAGATTTTTCGTTATGAATTAACGAGTATTTGTGGGGCGAGTTGGGGGGGCTGGGGGATTGTCAGTGTTTGAGTGTTGACCGTTGTTCTGGGGCGGCTGACCGTTTCCCCATGGCGGTAGACCATCGCCCCATGGCGGCTGACCATCGCCCCATGGCGGTTTTCCATCGCCCCATGGCGGCTTTCCATCGCCCCAAGGTGGTGGTGGTATTTCACCACGTTCACGCATTTCGTGAAATCTGGTTCTTCGTTCTGCACGGCGATCGATATCAGGGGCATGAATGACAAAATCGCGTTCAAGTTTGCCATTTTCCTGCACAACGATGTTTTCGAATGTCGTTTCTTCTTCAGTGCGATTGGGCTTTACAACGAGTGTGGTGGCTGAATTCGGCATTTTATCGAATGTAAAATAACCGTCACGATCAGTTTGAATGTTTCGAGAATCATTGGTGAGCGTTACATTTGCCCGAACAGCATTGCCTTCAGTTGTGACAACATGACCAATTAAAACACCACCTTCTGTGAGTTGCATATCGAGATTGCGCACATCTCCATTGAGCAGTCTAAACTCATGTGAAGATATTGACTTTTCCTTATCCTTGCGGATTTCAACGCGATAATAACCTTCCGGCAGGTCGGCAATTTCGAATTCTGATGAGGCAATGGCAGACCATGAATTTTCTGTGGAAGTTTCTGTTTGTTCTGCTCGATAGTAATAGTGGTATTCACCTTCTGTGAGTTTTGTGCCATCGCTGTTGAAGGCTCGAACGACGATTTTTCCAAATGGTTTCAAGCGGAGATAAACGCTATCACCGGTTGACGCGCGAGTGCTTGTTTTAGTCAGATGATCTGCAGATTCAGCTTCGATGAGGAAAGGACCGCCTTTTAATGTATCGAGTGAATAAGTGCCGTTGGCTAGAGATTCCTCATAAACAACTTTTCCAGAACTGACGTCGGTAATTTTAATAATTGTCTTTTCTGGTGAACGTTCCGTCTGATTTTGAACATTGAGAGAAAGTCCCCAGGCCCGATGAAGTTTGAGATTGAATTCCCTGTTTGCGTTTCCTTTGAGCATCATATTTTGCTTGAAGGGGTAGTACCCTTCTGCTGATATATCGAAGGAAATCTGCATCATATCCAATGCAGGCAGGCGATAATTGCCATTACTGTCGGTAGTAGCCTGTCCAATAGTATCATTGGATGTGTTTTTAATGATGATTTGAGCTCCGCGAATGCCACGATGATTGGCTTCATCAGTAATTTGTCCAAAAATGGAAACGCCGTCGCGGAGAGGAATATCGCCTAAATCGATATTTTGTCCGGCTTTGATGATGATATCGCGCAAATCGATGCTTGCAAAACCATCTGCTGAGATTGAAACGGTAGCGAATCCTGCATAGGCGTTGGTGATAGCAAAAGAGCCTGATTCATCTGCGGTCAGCTGTTGAAATTCGTATTGTTCTGCGCCGGAAGCATCGCGATCGTAACTGATGGAGATATTGGCTTGAATTCCTGTATTTCCTGCAGTTACTCGACCCTGAATTGAGGCTACAGGCCATAACTTAAGTTTGGCATTGACAAAATTAGTGTGGTTGACGACTTCAATAAGTCGGCCAGTATCGTTGCGTCCTCGGGTTGTATAACCTTCACTTGAAGCCGTAATGAGATATTTTCCGTCTTCGAGTTCAAAACCAATGCGGCCGGTTTTATCGCTGATGCATACCATATCGGGGAAATGAGGATCATCGGTATGATGAGCAATGACAGTGGCTCCCATCAGCGGGGTGTTGTTTTCACCATCGACAATAACCCCGTAAAATCCGCCTTGTTCTTCGTTTTCGGTTGCGGATTGAGCAGGATTTGATGACAGGTAATATGCACTGCCAGCAATGGATGCTGCAACGAGAAGCAGGGGAATGCCAATTTTAAGCAGCTTGGCTGATTTCATCGATTATCAGCTTCCATAAAGAGTAGAAATTAATATATCCCAAAGACGTTCAGAGCGAATGGGGGTATCCGGGGCATTATCAGTTCGTTCGAGATAGCCTTCGCTGGAGGCTGTAAAAATGCGGATTTCTTTAGGAAGTCTTGAGATGTACTCATTTTCGGCTTCAGAAAGAATGCCATGACAGATCACGATGTGTTGTGAAGTCGGTTCTAACGAAGCCAGTGCATTGAAATCCTTACAAAGTGTAACGGCGCCATGTTCAATGATTGGGCGAGTGAGAGCTGACCAAAGAGTGTACTCTTTAAGGCTGGAGATGAAGTGATCGAGAGCCCATGCGTTTGACGGTGCGACACAAGCGATTGACATTGCATGAGAGGCGCTGATGTTGAGAAGTGCATTGGCGCATGACATCAGGGCTTGAGCGCCTAAAATTGTAATATGGAGAGGTTGTGCAGAGTTTGCGGGGGGATCTTTCAGACTTGATTCGTCGTCGTCAATGAAAAAAGGGGGCATGACGAGTTCGTCCAGGTAGCTTTCTGATGGATTGAGCAGATTTGGAAGGAGGCTAAGTTCATCAGGACCAATAATAGCGGCGCAGCCGCATCCGAACAATCGAAGAACATTCAGAGCACGATCGGCATGTCGAGCATAAATAATGTTATGAGTTGGGTGAATGATGGCAGCTTTTGTGAGGAGGCCATTTGCAGTTTCATCCATTATCAGTGAGGTCATGACAATAAATGAATTCTGAGCTGAGGTAAAAGCATCAAAAAGAGCAGCGGATTTGTGGAAAACAGGGGTTGATGGCTGATCAATGGCGGCTCTAATCATTTCGCCTTCAGCTGAATCACGGCATGCGATAAGTATTTGATGTTGAGGCATAATATCTCCTGAGTGCCAAAAAGACGTGGTATTATAACACGATTTCTATCTGACGTAATTATTCAATTCGTGATTTGCATGAATTCTATGAAAAGGCGTGAGCTATTGTGGTTATTATGCGACCGTATTGCGATAGGTCGCATTGCATGGCGTATTGGCCGAAGGCCAAAAGCCATGCCCCAGGCGTGTAAAGGCGCGACATGGTGCGTCTTTTATGCGACCGTATTGCAGATAGGTCGCATTGCATGGCGTATTGGTCGAAGGCCAAAAGCCATGCCCTCAAGTGATACACAGAATATGCAATAAATATTATTCATAAAATGCTCAAAAAAGTGAATAAAATAAATAGTGCACCAAGAATTAATTATTTGAATGCAATAAAATTTAGTGAGTTGAGAATAAATCTAATATGTTTGAGAAGGAAATGAGAAAAAAAAAGT
>JAZRWV010000375.1:0-5102 GCA_045599925.1 Myxococcota bacterium | reverse complement strand
AAACCGAGGAAAAATCAGAAGAGAAAACCGAGGAAAAATCAGAAGAGAAAACCGAGGAAAAATCAGAAGAGAAAACCGAGGAAAAATCAGAAGAGAAAACCGAGGAAAAATCAGAAGATAAAACCGAGGAAAAATCAGAAGAGAAAACCGAGGAAAAATCAGAAGAGAAAACCGAGGAAAAATCAGAAGATAAGTCCGAGGAAAAATCAGAAGATAAGTCCGAAGAAAAATCAGAAGATAAGTCCGAAGAAAAATCAGAAGAGAAAACCGAAAAAAACTCTGAAGAATTGTCAGAAGAGAAATCCGAAGAAAAGTCAGATGAAGATGATTCCGAAGATCTTCGCTTAGGTGACGGTGAGGAAGAAGATGAAGATGGCGCGGATGAAGCTGAATGTACAGGTGGTGTTCAGTTAAGTGAACGCGCCAAGATGGGGCGCTTTATCCCTGAAGGCGAAGTCATTATTGCAGAACATGATGTTAAAAATGATTTCTACTATGATGACGCTGACTGTGAACAGGAAGCTCTTCCTGTCTCAGAAAAAAGCTCCGATCATCGCGGCTTGATTCTTTTGTGTGCGATTATTCTTAGTGTACTCATTGGCGTTGTGATTTATGGCATTTATTTGTATGCCAATAAATCAGCTAAGATTGTGTATGCTCAGCAGGCCATTTTCCTGGAAGAAGCAGGGGAATACCAACACATGGCAGTGACGTCTGATGGCCGATATTCCGCAATGTGTTCCAATGCCCGTGGTGTGGTTCGAAGTGGTGTTAAAAAAGTCTCTGAATTCTGGCCAACAAATGGGTGTGATGAAATCGTAATATCAGAAGATGGCAAGCATGTCTGGTATCTTGGACGTAATAACGAACTATTTGTTGTCAATCTGGAAAGTGATAACGGCTTTAATAACACAAAACTCGGTATTCTAAACGGATATGAACAGGGCGGGTTTGACGTTTCCGGTAATATGGTCGTTTTCGCCGCAAAAGGTAGTGATGGATTTGCTCGCGTTATTCGTACACTCGATCTTCAGACAAAACAGTATTCGGATGTCGAAATCCCCGCTAATGCCTTCTTGTGTGATGGCATGTATTCCGAAGGATATTCATTCCTCGCAGATGGTGCAGTTCACACTGTGCGAAAGGGCGTAACAGAAACGGCTTCTCTTGATAGTGCAAAACTTGGTTGTGCTCAGGTTGGTAGCTGGATTTCTTGTACAAGTGACAGGGACGGACGCTGGGCTGTTCTCTGCCGAGATAGCATTCATCAGGGAAAAGGTAATAAAGCCGAAAGTCCGGTTCAAATTACGGATGATCCTGGAATTCGCTCTACTGCAAAGAGATTTGTCCTTCTAAGAAATGAAGATGGTACGGATTTCATTGCCAAGGATTTCATGTATCATGTCGGCTCCGGTAATCAGCTCGAACATGTCACGTTAGAGCCGGCTTTAAACGATAAATTCGTTGCAGCAAGAATTTCTGGTGATACCGGCCCTATTCTTGTAGTTAATGATGATAGTATTGCCACTATCGATAGTGAAGGCCACATCAATCCTGTAACTTTCTTTACTCAGAATAATGTGGTTGGGTCTGAATTCGTGGCTGATGGTAACATAATCGCTGTTTTCTCTTTGCGTGAATCCGGTACTCAACTCACACGCTGGAGCCTTCGCGATGCTGTTCAGATCGGAACATATGATTTCGATGGCATCGTAAACTCTGTCAATGTTTCCGATAAAGGTCACTACGGTTTCGTCATTGCAAAAGAAGGTGAACAGTCTTCTCTGTACTGGATGGATTGGAATAGCGATTCTCCTGTCGGAAAACAGGACATTTCACGCACTGTCATCAATGCTTCTTGGTCGGATGACGAAAAATATGTTCTTCTTCAGTATGAAGATAAAACCTGGGATTTGTATGAACGCGATGATGCTAATGCTCAGATGAAGCTGATGCGTTCTTATCCTGCAGAAGTCCTTCTTTCATTTGCTCAGAATGGCCTTCTTTGGAGAGTTGAAGAAGGCGCTTTGATGAATGAACAGATCGGAACTGGCAACCTCTCCGTTATTTATAACGTCTTGAGTGAACCCCTTAAAGAAATTGAAGTCACTGGCGTGATGGCTCATCCTCATTCCAATGACCTGATCCTTTGGGGAAATAAAGGTGTGTTGGTTCTTAAAATGGATTCAAATGAAATGCGCACTCTTCGTGTCACATCTGATACACCGGTTTCCTGGGTTGTGCCAGACAGACAAGGGCTTTATGTTGCAACTTCTGCCGGTATCCTCGATTTGAACCTCGGTACCATTAATCCTATTCCTGCTGATATTTCCGATAAACCGTTGGCATGGGTCGGTTCAAAAGATTACTTGATGACAACTGATGGACAAATCATGGTGAATGCAAAACAGCCGGGTGAATCCATTAAAATGGCTCGTAAAAATCTGGGTATTCAGACAATCGGCGCCAATGCCGGTTTCCACCCAACCTCCAATGTCATCAGTACTATCCGCGATGGCGCGGTTTCAATCGAAATGCTGAACGAAAATGGCTCCCCGTCAACAAATGCTGTTTTCGCAAATGGTGCCGATGGAAAATGGTGTTGGGCTGCTGCTAATGGTTCAAGACAGGGGGATGGCGGACTGTGCACGTCTCTCATTCAAACCGAAAATGGAACCAAGATTGCCGTCAATGATGCTTCTGTCGCATCTTATATGAAAACCAGATTGCAAAAGGTCGCACCAGTCACTTCTTTTGTTCCCTATGACTTGAAATTCGTCGACGATGTTAGCGTCTCAATTTCGGCAATTCCTGAAGATGCTCTTCTCGTTTTCGCGGCCGGTGAAGGTGATCTCCCCGATGGCCTCGTCTTCGAAGACGGCGCAGTTTCTGCACCTCTGACGACAAATCTTAAACGCGATACCAGATGGTTCGCTTTGGTACTTATCGCTGATGGTTACGTAACTCGTACTGTGACGTTCCAGCCTAATATGGCTAAACTCAGTCTCCGCGTGCCTCTTCTCCCTGTCGAGGCCGAAAATATCGGCGTCGAATGGAAAGATAACGATCCCAATGAAATTAATACGATAATCGATGTCGCGGAAGATACAAATATCGAGTTTAAAGCAATGATTCAGCAGGATCGCGATGCAATCAAACGTTGTATGATTTCCTCTAACCTCGATATGCTTAAGCTCATTCTCAATGATCAGAGTGAAATGGTTTTGCCTGATGATGCTTCGCCTGAATTGGCTGAATGTCTCGCCCCATTCATTTCCAGCGTTAAGGAAAAACGCAGTAACGGTGCTCTTCCTGAACTCGTTGATTTGATCGAAATGCGTGCTGAAATTACGATTCCATAAGGAAACTCAATGTCATCGTCTGTGACGCGTTTTGTCGTTTGTTATTCTTTGGGGACTGGTGCCGGCTTCGACCTTCAGTTGGCTGGTCTCAGTCGCCAATTGTGTGAGGATTTTTCTGAAATCCTGGCTCTTAACAACGATTTTATTACCGTGCCACAGATGCTCGTCGTTCGCGAAACACCTGACATCGATTATAATGTCGCTAAAAATGCCTGCGCTTTTGCTGTCTTTTATTCATTGCCTGAAACAAAATGGATTCTCGATGCAACAAAGGCTATCGGCGGTGATATTGCTCTGACCGGTCGTATCATGGATGACGAAACAGGTCTGATTTTGAGCGTCAATATGGTCGATGTTCAGACACAGAATCTCCTTTTCTGCGGCTGTGAAACTTGTCAGCGCGAGGAAATTCAGTCTGCTCTTGCCCGGCTCGGAGCTCGCATTCTCTGCCATTTCACTTCCCGAAATGCCGATGATTGGATGAATGATGTCCTTTCGATGGTGGGTACTTCCAGCTTTCATGCCTATTCCAATTGGATGAGTTTGCGTGAGGTCGAGCGCAGGGCCAGTCGTGAGGGCATTACGCCGCCTGTTTCCCGAATGGTTGAACATCTGACCTATGCACTGAGCGCCGATCCTGCTTTTCAAAAAGCCGGTCTGAAGCTTTGTGATGTCATGGCAATGCAGCTTGAACGCCAGAATTACGAGCTTATTCTTCGTAATCTGCAAAGCCACGCCCTCGATAACGAAGCCATTGCCATTGTCATTGTGCAGTGTCTGGCAAGACTTGGAAAACGTGCCGAAGCTGAAAATCTTCTGACAGACATGATTGCAAAATGGTCCGAAAACGGCTTGTTCCGCCTGATGCGCGGTTGTCTCAGCAGCGATGAACGTCAGGCTGCTCGCGACCTGGATGAGGCTCGCATTCTCTTAGGCAACGATTTTAATGGTTGCCGGTCTGCTGTCGATAACGCACTTCTCAATGTGACCGGCGTATAATTATTGATTTTTTCTATGTTTGGGAGGGCATTTCTATCGTTCTGACGAACGATACGAAATGCATTGGAAGGTCCTATTGCTTTGCAATACGGCCCTTCTGCTTCTATTATTATATCTCTGAACACTCATGAGGTTTGATATGAATTATCAGTTCTATGGCTGGAAAAATGCCAATGTCCATCCCATCGATACGCCTTTTTCCAAAATTCATAATCCTCGAGATTTATATGATATACTTTCAAAAATCTGGTCCGCTGATACTTGCGCTCCCCGCATGCGTGACAAATGGTCTGCTGATAATAAAACCATTGGCCAGTGCTCCATAACCGCATTCCTCGCTCAGGATATTTTCGGTGGAAAGGTTTTCGGCATTCCTCTCAAAGATGGAAATTTCCACTGCTATAACGTCGTTGACAATTGTGTTTTCGATTTGACCAGTGAGCAGTTTGGAAATGAAAAACTCGATTATTCTCCAGAAAATCCTGAACAGTTTCGAGAAATTCATTTCTCTAAAACTGAAAAATATGAACGCTATCTGTTCCTTAAAAATGCTTTGAATCATGATTTGCAATGTTTTTCGCCATCATGAGAATTGCAGGACTTTTCGGTTTGAGACTCAGAAAACTGAATTGATAATACAAATGTCATTTGAATGAAAATAGTCTTTAGGAACTTCTGAACAAAACAATATTTTAAGGCACTAACTGAAGTGGGCCGGGGGCCGAGGATTTTCGCCATCCT
>JAZRWV010000374.1:0-11234 GCA_045599925.1 Myxococcota bacterium | reverse complement strand
GTCTTCCTAAGACCGCTTGGCCTCCGACTTTTTTTCTGTGCATCGCGAGCCCTCACACAGCTTCCTCGACGAATTCGACACTGGTTCTGAAGTGTTCACACCGAAGATCAACTTCACTCTGTTTGTGTTGTCGTTCGTCATGGGTATCACTGGTTTCATCATCGGAGGCTGAATATGACTGAACTTGAAATCATTGCAGAAATGCACACCATCGCAATTGAAATGGAACAACTCAGAAACCGCCTGAACGAGCTGAAAGACACCCTGTATAGGCGCGATGAATTTGCAAGGTATATCAAATCAAGGCAGGCATTAGACGATGAATGCCAGGATGAATCCGAAGATATTCAGGAATCTGAAGACAGTGATGTGAAAGACAAGCTGTTTCAGATGATTAGAGCCGCAAAAGACAGAAACGGGAAAGGACTTCTCCATAGCACGGCCATTAACAGACTTACTCAAAAAGAAAAAGAAGCCATGGACAGTCTCATCAGGTCCAGAGCCGTTTTGAAAGTCAGAATTGGAACAAACTATTACTACACGGAGGCAAGCTAATGGCACTCATATCAGATGACCCGATCGAAGTATTATTCTGTGTGAAATCTGTTTTCCGGAACTACAAAAAACCAATTTACTGCTATTTCAAATCAGAACCATTCGCACAGGAAAAGGCACACAGAGACCTGCTCAACGAACACATTTCGAGTGTTGAAATTCACAAGTACAGAGTCATCGAAGATGATGAAATCGCAATCAGGGAGATAAAACATGAAAAGTAATAAAATTCTGACATATTCGATGCTGAATTCATTCCTCGCATGCCGCCGTATGTATGACTATCGATATGAGAAAAATCTCGTTCCCGTCGAAAAGTCAGACACATTGAATTTCGGTTCCGCCATTCACTCAGGTCTTGAATTCTGGTTCAAATACCACAATGCAAAAGGCGCCGTGAACTTCATGGAAGGACGCGCCGAAGAACTCGGGATGGATGAACCGGAAATCGCAAAGGCAGCCGTCCTTCTTGAAAGATATACAAAACACTGGTGCCTCGATCCGTTCGATGTCGATGAAGTCGAATATGAGTTCTGCACACCGCTCATCAATCCGAAAACGGGACACATTTCGAGGACATTCAGCCTGTCCGGGAAGGTCGATGGACTTGTCAGAATGAACAATGGCGAGCTTTGGATACTCGAACACAAAACGACGTCTGCAATTGATGACGCCTATATCGGCAGGATTCTGATTGACTCGCAGATCGCAATCTATGCCAACGCAATCAGCCAGGTTTTGAAAGAGCCGGTTGCCGGTGCCATTTATGACATTCTCGTAAAACCGAGAACAAAGTTCAAAGAAGGCGAGACAGAGGAACAATTCGAAGCTCGCAAGGCTGAACTGCTCGCCAAATCGAAAACCGGGAAAACGACAGCAAAACGACAGGAACGCGAAACCATCGAGCAATACAAGGAACGTCTGAACGAGGATATCACAGATGAAAACTTCAGGCGTGAAATTGTCTATTTCTCAAAAGACGACCTCAACGAACATCTTTCTGAAGTATGGGATATCGGACAGGCATTGAGACATCCATGCATATTCCGAAACACTGGAAACTGCGCAAAGTATGGCAAGCCTTGCCCGTACCTGCCTTTATGCCGTGAACATGGATGCCTGGATAAATGCAGCGGCCTGTATGAGACCAAGGCACCGCATGAAGAACTTTCAATAGGAGAACAATCATGATCAAACTACCCACCAAAAAGACAAAACCTGCATTTGATATGTCGAAACTTTCGATGCTGCTTTATGGCGCTCCGAAGATTGGCAAATCGACATTCTGTTCACGCGCCGAAGACGCTCTGTTTATCGCCACCGAGCCAGGATTGAATCACCTCGAAACCGCAAATGTCAGAGTCAATTCATGGACTGAATTTCTCGAAGTCATGGCGCTTTTGCAGGAAGGCAATCACAACTTCAAAATCCTTGTCATCGACACCATCGACAAGCTCTGCGATTTTTGTGACATCCACATTTGCGACACCGCAAAAGTTCAGACTCTGAACGACTTCTCATACGGCAAAGGCTACGCGCTATACAAAAACGAACTCAAGCGCGTATTCGTCAAAGTCTTTGCGATGAACATTGGCGTCATTCTGACGTCGCATGCACAGCTGATCGACGTCGATACGCCAACGGGAAAGCAGACGAGATGGATGCCGACATTTGAGAAACGTGCACAGGAAATCATCGTTCCGATGGTCGATATCATCGGATTCGCTCAAAACGTCGCATCCCTCAATCAAAAAGGCGAGCGCGTTGAAACGCGCGTCATGCAGACCAAAACATCATCATTGTGGGAAGCCGGAGACAGGACAGGACTGCTGCCGGATACCATGCCATTTAAATATGCGCTGTTTGAGCGCGAACTCAAAAAGGAGAAATGAATATGTTTTCACCGGAACTTCAAAACGCATGGAGAACATGCCAGGCAGCCGATCCGAACCAGTTTGAAGCACTGCCGAATGGCCGATACATCGTCCGCATTGATGCCGTCCGTCTCGATGATGCGCGCGTCATCAATGGAAAAGAGCTTCCGGCCTGTCTGACATACGAAATGACCGTCACCGAAGGCGAGTTTGCACAAACGAGATGCCGCAAAACGGACTTCATCAATAACGACAGGTCTTTCAGCTATATCAAACTCGACATGAACACGCTTCGATGTCAGATACCGGCAAATCCTGAAGATATTGCACTGTCACTTCAAAACGCAGTCGGTTTGACTGTCGAAATCGAAGTCAGACGCACAACCGGCAATCAGGGAAAAGAGTTTGTAAACACATACATCAAACGCGTTGTCGAAGTCATGCCGGCACCGAACCAGGCACCGAACCAGCAAGGTGCAAAAAATGCACAATGGCAGCCTGCGCCGCAAGCTCAGATTGACGGCTATCGACAGATGATGAACAGACAGCCGCCAAATCAGGCACAGGCCTATAACCAGAGACAGCCGCAGAACTTCGGACCCTATCCGAACAACGATGAGATACCGTTCTAAAAAAGTTGCCGCGCGTATGCAATAGCGCGGCATGTGTGGCGTATCGCAAAGCGATAGCCACACGCCACACCAAAAACACCGGAGAATTTGCCATGTGGTTCTGCTTCTCTTCCGACTTTCTAAACCTTCCGTTCACTCAGCACATCAAAGAAAAGTGTAATAAACGAACCGATCCAAGCCCTTATACGCTCGATGCGATACAGCTGATATCAGCCTCGATGAACTATCCAGTGACGAAACGGAGCGCAACGAGTTCGATTGCATGGGAAGTTCTGATTGAGGACGGCATATTGCGAGAGGTTGAAGGCGGATGGTCTGCGATCGAATGGCTGACAGAACAGGGACTTTTCATCGACAAAAAGAAGCCCGTGTTTGCGCAGCCAGCCAACGAACGCACGGCGCCGACGGCAAAGATTGCGGTTCGAGACAACGTCTTAATCACTGAAAACGAGATAATTTCCCTTAAAGAGAGATTCCCGGACGACGTGATCGAACGGGCGTTTGATGTTTTGAGCGACTACAAAAAGAGAACGGGAAAGGTTTACAGGTCGGATTATCGCGCGCTTTTGGCATGGACGATCGACGCGGCAATGTCACCGAAATATGCCAGACCACAAGCGCCGAACGCGCCTGTCACAGAGCCGGAGCCCGTATCAGAACAGCCGTCAGAAATCACGCCGGAACAGAAAGCGCGCAATCTCGAACGCCTCAATGAACTGCTAAGCAAGTTATGAAACCAGCCATTCAATACACAGCACATGCCATCGATGCCGAACGCGCCGTTTTGGGATCAATTCTCATCGACCCTTCGGTTTTGTCGATTGCATCCGATGCGCTGCATGACGATGACTTCTTTGCCGCCGCACATCAATCCATCTTTGCGACGATGAAAAAGCTCGATGCATCCGGACAGCCGATCGATATGGCAACGATTGGCGTCATGCTGTCGTCGAATGCTTTTTTCAACGAAGCAGGCGGCGTTTGTTATTTGGGCGACCTCATGCAGCGGCTCCCGGGTGCATGCAACATCAAACGCTATTGTGCAAGAGTCAGAAATGACGCGATCCGAAGGAAAATACAGGCATTATCCATGGAAATCATGAACCAGACAAACGAACCGATAACAGACTGTGCCGAATATGTCCAAACGCTCAAAGACAAGCTCGAAGAAATCGCAGGTCGTTCCGCCGAACAGCCATGGTCGATGTTTGAGGATGTCACAAAAGACGCCATGACAGATGTTCTGTTCATTCAGAACGGACAAATGAAAGGCGTTGATACCGGCTTTATCGACCTCGACAGGAAACTGTCCGGACTTCGGCCCGGTTCTCTGACGATCATTGCCGCACGTCCGGCCATGGGCAAGACGGCATTTGCGCTGAACATCGTTCGGAATGCTGCCATCGACAACGGCATACCGACGGCGATCTTTTCGCTCGAAATGACGTCAAAAGAGCTCGCTCTGAGAATGCTCAGCTCATTGTCTGGTGTAGACAGTACATCGATACGCAATGCGACGCTTTCGGACGCGCAATGGAATAACCTGCTTGTCGCTGTTGACAAGTACAAAGGCGCACCGATTGTCATCGATGAAACGCCCGGCATTTCGATCAGTTCGATCAGAGACAGAGCGAAGCGAATGAAGGCGGAGCGCGGAATCAGGCTGATTGTTGTCGATTATCTTCAGCTCATGACATCGAGCTCAAAGCGCGTGTCGAACAGAGAACAGGAAGTCGCCGACATTTCGAGAGGATTAAAGAACCTCGCAAAGGAACTCGAACTTCCGATCATTTGCCTTGCACAGCTCAATCGCGCCGTCGATGCAAGGACAGACAAAAGGCCGTTCCTGTCAGACCTTCGCGAATCAGGAAGCATTGAACAGGATGCAGACACGATCATGTTCATTCACAGGGATGATTATTACGAAAAAGAGAAGTCGAAGCAGACAAACAAGGCAGAAATCATCATCGCAAAACAGCGCGCCGGTTCTACAGGCTCCGTGACACTGCATTGGAACGGCGCAACGACAACCTTCAGCAACTTCACAGAGGACAAATATTTTTAGGAAAAAACGACATGAAAGACGAAAGACCAACCGCCAAAGATACATGCGAATTCAAAATCACCGGCTTCAACCTCGACATGCTGAATGCGTTATGCAAATACGCCATGATGCTCGATCATGTCACACATGCCGAACCGGATGAGCAGCTGAACGTCGATGGTGTCATAAACACCATCCTCAATAAAGGACTCAAACGAGAAATCAAAGACATCATCAAACGCCATGGATTTATGGATATTGAAGATTTTATCATTTCGATGTCTGGTTGCGAAGACGGCGCCGAAGTTGCGCATGTAGTCAGACAGAGAGAAAATTCGCGCATAAGCATCGAACATGCACGCATCCTTTCGCAAATTCCCGTTGAGGATAAGCAATGCAAACTGCCGCTTTGATGTGCCTTGTATGTTCATCAATGTCATGGCCATCGACAGTCATTGTCGATGACAGCGGCAAATGTCTTTTCTGGTTCTATGACATAGAGCCAGAAAAGCTCAACCCGTGCGGCAATGACTATGAATTTGTGCCTGAAAACGCAACACCGATAGACAAAGATTTCAAACAGGAGAATGAAACATGAGCTTTGACAAATGCACGATGTATCTGAATGAAGGTCTCAAACAAATCAGTGATGAACGATATGCAAAGACGCTGATTTACTTTTGGGAACAGGTTAAACCAGTCATGCAGATGGGACTTGACGCAGAGCATCCACCCAAAAAGCAAAAAGAAATAGAATTCAAAGGATATGAAAAGAAAAGAGAAGTCAGCGAGTTCAGAGGGAAGTCTGCGACGGAATATTACAAAAGAATTTCGGACGTCACCGTGAAAACAGGAAAGAACCAGTTCACAATCTACGAACTCGCCGATATATGCTGCTTTGACGACATCCGAACGGCAGGACAGGACTATTTCAAGTTCAAAGGCATGATAGACGCAATCTGCGTCAACTCAATGCGAATGAACAGGAACGGAAAAGAGTATTTCATCTATTCGTTTTGAAATAGTCCTTGATTGCCGCACATGCCGCAGAAAAACCACAGCAAACGACTGTCTTGTATCCCTCAAGCCAAAACAGATTCAGACAGTCGTTTTGTTCATCGCTGATTGTCCCGCCGACAACGCGTTTCATCTCGATAAAAAGTCCGGCGTAATCGCCATTTGGTTTTGCGATCATGATGTCCGGAATGCCAGGACGGAGACCTTCGGACTTCAAAACATTTGCGCGCATGACTCGCGCTCTGACATTCGACGCGCTCCCAAGCTGAGCTCCGTTAGGGATAGAAAACAAAAGACCGCAATCAACATGGTGAAATTCGCTGAACGACTTCCACCAGCGGATCAGCACCGTCTGTTCGTCATGTTCAGATGCTGTGTCTACTCGTTTTCCCATGCCGCAAGTCCTTTCAAATCGTTTTTCTGTTCATCAAGACTGTTTAGTATGTGATATTTGAACGCCTTCCATGCGTTATTGCCGGAAACGCAGAAATGCTGATTGATTTCGTCACCAACGAACGGCGCCGGACATCGTTTGTGAGTGACGTCATAATGCCGAACGACATGATCGATGTCGATGTGATATTTTGTCATCAAATCTGCGATAAGTTTGGCAGCATTTGCGATTGTTTCGTCTGTGAAATACCAGTCGTTATCGGTAGCTTCCATTGATAATGTATTTTTCTTTTTCTCGCACAGATCGACGCCGATTGAGTTGATATTTTGTGCGCCGCAATACATCGTTTTCCCCTTCGTCGCACAATGCCAGGCATAAAAGCATGTTTCATCGACGCAGTGAATGACGGATTTGTCATCAACGATGTAGTTTGTGGATGACTGCTTTTCCTTTGGCTTGCGTTTGGCCATAGAGTCGCAAACGCTCGACGCGCTCGCAAGGCAGGCCGTGTAATGGATGATGATCCATTTCGGTTTTCGGTTGTCACATCGAGTCTTGTATTCGTTTATCATGCGTTCAATGATTTTCATGTCTTCTATCCCATAAATCAGACGGAACCAGAACCACATCACCGTCTTTGCGAACGATATCGAAGAAGTCGAAAACGTCGGATGTGTCGTTATACTTTCTGCCAATCTTTACCTGAGCATTCCTGTCAACGCCGGATGTCAGAGTTTTGGCTTTGACAAGATTCTCAAGTCTTTCGATGAAATCGCCGACTGTCATTTGTGCACCTCAAAATCCACCGTGATAGACTGGTTCAAACGCGTCGATTTCTTTCAGTCGCTTTTGGATGCATTTAGCAGCAATCGCCGCGACTTCATCTTTTGTCTTTTCAGCATCGATACGGACGACAGGACATTTGCGCGAAAGACGCGGGATCAGGTTCGCATATGCGTCATTCAGTGCTTCCATGTATTCGCGTTCGATGCCGCATTCACAAGTCCGGCTTCGTTCACAAATGCGATGCATTGCAGTATCGATCGACGCGTCGAGATGGAGAATGAGCTCAGGGAACGGGATGTGTGCTGTGAACCACGTATGCCATTTGTTGTACGTTTTGAAATGCAGGTCGTCCATGAATCCCTGTTTTCGCTGCACATCTGCGAAGGCATAATCCTCATAAATGGAACGGTCGCAGATGCATAACTCGCCGCGTCTCGAACGGCATGCGGCTTCCTCGAACGATGCCCCGCGTTCGAACATGAGATTAATCTGCATATCAAAGGCATATTTCGAAGGATCTTTGTAGTACAGATCAAGATAAGGATTTGTTCCCACAGGCTCATAAAAGCCTTTTGCATTGAGCTGATTGCACAGTGTTTCACAAAGCGAACTCTTGCCGACACCAATCAAACCGGAAATGACTACGATCATGTTTATCACACCATATCATGAATATTATTATCATATGTGATAATTAAATCACTAAACTTATTGTATCACAAAACATGTGAACTTTGTATAAAAATGCTCAGTATTGCGTGTTTAGTCGAAATATGCTTTTTTAACTAAACGACAATTTTCTTCGTAAACAAATTGTCGGATTTTTATTTTGTGTCAAATGTATCAAAACGTGCAACACAAACTCAAAATGTCGCCGAATCTGCTTAAACACTTGTCTAAAAATAATTCATAGGACTTGTATCAAAATGAGTCAGAACGACAATTTATTTAAAAAAATTATGCGCGGTGAAATTCCGTCGTCCAAAGTTTACGAAGATGAGTATGTGTATGCTTTTAATGATATTGCACCGACGGCACCGACGCATATTCTCATCATTCCCAAAGCGCCGCTCGATAGCTTGAACGAGCTCACAGAAGATGATGCAGTTGTTGCGGGCCGTCTGCTTGTCACTGCCGCAAAACTTGCCAAACAGCTTGGGTTTGATCAGGATGGCTATCGTTGTGTGATTAATACTGGTGAAAAAGCCGGTCAGACAGTGCCGCATCTCCATCTTCACCTGCTTGCAGGTCGTGAGTTCGGCTGGCCGGCAGGGTGAGATTTGATTAGCGATTATGTATTAACATGGACATAGCGGCGTCGTTCATCGTGTCGAAATAACAGTTGAATTTGAAACAAGAAATTTGTCCATGAAATCGACGTCGCGGCTTGATATGATAAGCTGAATAAGTGTGTAATTTTGGGGGCGTTCATCGTTTTGGAGACAAACGATGAACATATAAGAGTTTATGGATAAAACGTTGTCTGAGAGTTTAAAACCATCTGCATTTTTGCTCATTTTGCTCGCATCTCTGACAGCATTTGCTCCATTTGTCACCGATATGTACTTGCCGTCATTGCCGTCGATGACGGCATTCTTTAATGTATCGGCATCTGAGGTTCAGTTGGGGCTGACGACAAGTATGCTGGGGCTTGCTATTGGGCAACTCATTGTCGGGCCTTTGAGTGACAAATATGGCCGTAAAATGCCGCTTATCTGGACGCTTGTCTGCTTTATCATTTCGACGGTGCTGTGCATTTTGGCACAAAATATTGAGATTTTTGTCGCGATGCGGCTTATTCAGGGCATTGGGGCTTCGGGGGGCGTCGTGCTTTCCCGAAGTATTGCCACCGATTTGTATCATGGTGAACCTCTGGCAAAAGTGATGGCTGTAATCGGTGCTATCAGTGGCATTGCGCCTGTCCTTTCACCATTGATTGGGGCCGGCGTTTTGATGTTCATGTCCTGGAAAGGGATCTTTGGCGTATTACTTGCCATTGGCATTGTGTTGCTTTTTGCCTCGGTCAAACTGAAAGAATCTTATCCCAAAGAAGCCAGAAGGTCCCTGTCGATACTGCAGTCATTCGGACAGATTAAGGAGCTCATTCATAATCGTGTTTTTGTCATTTATACATTGATGCAGTTTTGCAGCATGTTTGTCTTTTTTGGGCAGATTGCGGCTTCGCCTTTTATTTTTCAGAATTATTACGGGTTTTCTGAACAGGTATTCGGCATCTTTTTTGGCGCGAATGCGACAGTTTTGGGAATTTCTGCGTTTTTGACATCGAAATTTAAATCGTCGCAGAAATGTACCTCGATTGGTTCCAAGATGTGTTTGTTTGCATCCATTTGGGTGGTGGTTGCACTTGCAGTACATGCACCAGTCTATGTGTTTGAGGCAGGGATGCTCATCTTATTGGCTGGATTCGGTCAGATCTTTGCGCCAATGACGACGCTGGCCATGAATTCGGCCCATCGCCAGGCTGGTCTTGGCAGTGCAGTCTTCGGGGCCGCAGGTTTTGTTTCCGGCGGTATTGCATCGCCTCTCGTCGGGATGGGAAGTCTTTCGGTTACTCCGGGCATTGTCTTTGTTTCCGGTGCGCTGGCAACTTTGTTGACAGTGTTCATTGCGGCGAAGGTTAAAACAAAGAGCGATGAGTAATGAGCAGTCGTTTATTTTTATTGGGGCGCGCTATCCGGCTTTGCCGGATACGCCGCGCCAAAAGGCCTATGCTGACGCATACGGCCTTTTATTGATATGCATTGCGGCGGCGCATGCTACGTCGAATGAATCTTAAAATTTGAAAAAGCAAAGGATTCCTGGCTGAAGAATTTCCGTGAGGAGCTTGTCTTCGTGGGTGTAATTGCCGTTTCGGTCGGCAAATTCCCCCTGCATATATGATCCAATATCGATGCCGAGGATGTAAGCCAATTCGAAGCCCAAACCGAAATTATCCGTAAAGAAATAATTGATGGCTGCCGAGAGTTTAATGCCAACGGCAAGGTTTGTTCCATGTTTGTCAACGGCCAGATAATCGCCGTAGGCCGCAGTTTCGACGGAATGGGGCATGTTATAGAGAAATCCTGCACCAATTGTTGAAAAGACCTCAAAATGGTGTTTGAGTGGGGTAAACATGTTGATTTCGATAAATGTCGAGGCATCATATCGCGTCATTTCTTTGGAGCCGCTGTCGATGCGAAGTCCCCAGATGTGACCAAATGTCTGTTCGATGCTCCAGCTAAAGTCACTGCCTAATAATCCGAATCGAATGCTGCCGTTGATGCCACCAAAGATGTTTGTATAGCTCGATTCTGTTCCGAGAAATGAATCGAAGTGAAAAGAAGCGTTTGCACCGGCTGAAAGATAAAATTTCGGATGGTGTTTTCGTTTGCCGGTGCTGTTTTCCTGGCGTTCGATGATAGTTTCTGTCGGCAGTGTTTGTGGTTCAGAAGCAGAGGTTTCCGGCTGGAGCTCTTCTGTTTGATATGAAGATTCTGGGACTGCAAACGTTGTTTCCGGGTGAATTTCTTCATCCTGAACGGAAGAATTGTCATAAATGGAGTCGTATTCTTCTGAATAATATTCTGCTGCTTCTTGCATGGTCATGCCGGAATCATCGTACAGATTATCGGACTGAGCAAATGCCGAAAGCACTGGTATGAACAATGTGCTGATTGTGAGCAGAAATGCGGAGAGAATACGGATTGACATATATTGATAATGAGCTGTTTTCAGTGGTCAGGTTTCAGCAGCATGCTACGCTGTTACGTGGAATTATTTATGTTTTTGGGCGCGCTGACTGCGCGTGAATCAATTAAACGTCGATATGGAGTTTCAGGCAATAAACGGGTGTTTTAATAAAAAAGGGCCGTGCGTATGCCGCAGGCATAGCCCGGCCGATTGGCGTATTGGCCGTTTCGGCCAATAGCCAT
>JAZRWV010000373.1:0-13748 GCA_045599925.1 Myxococcota bacterium | reverse complement strand
CACCGGCTTTGCCATTAATATCAACAGTGAAGATATTCATAATGAAATGGTTGAAGCATCAGTAGTCGACAAAATAAAGGCACGATTTGCATACGAATCAGAAGTCAAAAAAGGCATCGATCCAGGTTTGATCGAACAAGTACGAGGCAATGCATTTCAAACGCATATTTATCCCATATTTCCGCACAGTTTCAGAACTGTACGAATCTCATACACCATGCCCTTAGCTGTTGCAGCCAATGGAGATACAGCTCTGCCGCTTCCAATGGTCAAATCGGAACTCAAAAAGCGCGACATTCATATTTCAGTCAATGTCCCCGGTGCCTCCAAACCCGTTGTGAGCGGGCTTGGCAGCCAGGAATTTGAAAATGCCCAAACGCAATGGGTTCTCGACAAAACAGATTCTCATATTACGCCGACTGAAGACCTTCTCATTGCCATGCCTGAACTTCCAGAAGTAGTCAGTTCTGTGGAAGCAAACGAAGACAACCCCGATGAGAAATTCTTCAGCATCAGCATCAAAACAGGAGAAATCACGCCCCCCCAAGAGCCTCGCGACACCTCTCATTTGCGCATTATCTGGGATGCATCCGGAAGTCGTGCCAAAGAAGATATCGCGGCGGCTCGCTCCGTTCTCACGCATATTCCGGAAAACGGAAATTACGATGTATATGTTTTACGCAATACGCTTGAGCCATCACGTCAGTTTTCAACCCGCGACGAACTGCTTGAATTTATAGACAACATTGATATTGATGGTGGCACATTCTATGATTGTCTCAGCGAACTTGCTCAAACCCAATACGATGGTGTGACGCTATTTTTTACAGATGGCATTGATACTTATAACAATGCTGTACCTGAATTAGGAAATAACAGCATTGGCATTGTTTCGGGCAAAATGCGTGATACTTCAATTCTAAAACATATATGTCACGGAGAAACGATCGAGCTGAATAATCTATCTCCGGATGAAGCTTATCAAGAAATTGTAACCCCACAACCACGCGTTGCAAAAGTCAGTGGCAAATATATATCCGACATTCAGGGAATCGGCATTTTCTCCCCCGGTCGTCTTACAGTTACCGGTCGCCTCAACACCAGTTCAGACAATGTCACGGTCAAACTGTCCAATGGAAAGAAATACAAAGTCAACCTGTCCACCCAAAACATTTCGACAGGCCGCGTTCTTACGACGGCATGGGCTGGTGCAAAAATCAGAGAGCTCAGTCCACTCCAGATCACGAACCGCAACCAGCTCATCGAACTCGGCAAACGCTATCGCATCGTCAGCCCAGTCACGAGCATGATCGTTTTTGAATCCCTCTCCCAATGGGTCGAATACGACATTGAACCCCCAAAATCCCTGACAGAAATCCACCAAGAATGGACGAAAATCATGGAAGAAAAAGCCCTGAGAAGGTCAAAAAATCAACAAGAATATGAAAACGACTGGCAACAGAGTATTGAATCGCTCTGGAAATCCCGCGTTGCATGGTGGGATGACCCGATTCCGAAAAATATCCATGAAGAAGTCATTTGCAAAAACCAGAAGGATGAAAACATCAGTAAAGATTGCAAAATACTACATTTAAGCGATCTTGGATTGCATTATACCGAAAAGTTTATTCCGCCAGAGGGATGGGAATGCACAGAAGCCAATCACTGCAAGGAACAAGACTATTATCCTAATGATTCGAATTTAGGGGCCATGTCAGGAAGATGCATTAGTCAGCCAAGTGTGAGTCTTTCATATAATAGTGGCCTCCAGTTTAGTTCTGAAGAATACGAAACGGTAGAAACCGAAATTGAAATAAAAGAGTGGGATCCCGATGTTCCCTATCTCAAAACGCTCAAGGAAAAGAAAAGTCAGAATGCGAGTGCGGAAGAGCTTTATGCTACCTATCTGAAGCAACGTGAAAAATACAAAGACAGCAGTGCCTTTTATTTTGATATGGCTGAATTCTTTTTCAGAGAAAACCTCATGGAATATGGAATCAGAATTCTATCCAATCTTTTAGAACTTCGCATAGATGATGAGGGGCTTCTTCGCGTGTATGCATGGCGTTTAAGAAATGCAGGAGCATTGGATGAAGCCATAGAAATTGCAAGAAAGGTAACAATTCTGCGTCCATTTGAACCGCTTTCCTGGTACGACCTCGCATTTTCGCTGGGAAAACGGGCAAAAGCGACGATGAATGCAGATGATGTCACAGAAGCCTTACAAACCTATTACAAAACGATTTTTGACCCGAGTTTTGCGTCACAGAATAGAAGCAGCATTGCACTGCTATCCTTAGAGGAATTCAACGCGCTAATTTCGTGGTCGAATTGGCAGAAATGGCCCAAAAAGAAGCCCATTATCCCAAAGACTAACAAGTTTTATTTAAAAAATCTTGATACCGACCTTCGAATTGTCATCACGTGGGAAACCGATGATACCGATATCGATCTCCATGTTTTGGAACCGACGACAGAACATATTTATTATGGGCATAAGAATTCAATTCATGGCGGCAATATCAGCAGAGATATTACAGGCGGATATGGACCGGAAGAATATATGATAAAGAAAGCGCCGGCAGGCGAGTACACGATTTTGACGAATTATTATGCATCCCATCAACAAAGTCTGATTGGGGCGAGCAATATAAGGGCGACGGTCTATTCCAATTGGGGGCGTCCGAACCAGACCGAGCAGAACATTACGATTCGCATGGACGACATCAAGCCATATAAGCCCAATCGCGATATATTTGAGGACGCCAACATCCGTGACGATAAAGACAACTACTACATTGGCAAGATCACGGTAAAATAAAGTCGAGCGCGGCCGTATCGGCTGTAGAGACGCAATAATTTGCGTCTCTACCTGCCGATAGGCCGCGCCGCATGGCGTATTGGCCGTTTCGGCCGATAGCCATGCCTCTAAATAAAAGCACTTTACCGAAATGATACTATCGGTTAAAATATATGGGGTTTATTTTTACCGAAACGGTAAAGCCAATAATCATGATTATTTTCCCGGTATTTCAAGGAAGGGATTCGGGAGAAAGGTAACAAAGATGCGTTTAAGAGAACTCAGTGGTGGCGTACGGATTTGTCCGGAAATTCGGCTAGATTCTCCGCTATATACCCATAATGAGATAGCCCTGTATCTGGCCTCAGATAACAGCATGGGGCATACGCTTGTTCACATGCTGCCGAGTGAAACGGCGTCCTACACGAAACTTGAAGAGGCCGTAGAGTTTTATCGAACGACACTGCATGTTGAAACGCGTTGCGGAAAATATGAGGAGTTTATTTTCTTCTCGGAGCCATTTCCGCTTGGCGAATACATGTTTGAATGGCTGGAACGGAGAGAGCGAGTTTCGCTTGCAGAAGCTTTAAAACGGATCATTGAGCTGCTCAAAACGCTGAATCTTGCGCACGAAAAAGGCATTTATCACGGTCGGATTACGCCGCAATCGGTTCTGCTCGAACGCACGGAAAGCACGCTGGCTCTTCGCATGATGGGATTGGGTGTTGCCCTGGCGCTCAACGAATCCATTCGTTCCGATATCGACTGGTTTGATTACACCTTCGATTTGGAAGGCATGTCGCCGTCAGCTGTTGATATTTATGGAATTGCCATCATTCTGATGGGCCTTGTGAGTGGCGAATCAGGAATTGACAGTTTTGAAGCCACAGGTCTTTTGCCCCAGTCTTTGAGAGGCGGCATTATTCAGCAGGCCATGGAACGCGCACTTGCACTTCGAATCGATGCCTATCCTAATGTTCTTGCATTCAGTCAGGATCTCGAAGCCGCACTGCTCGAAATCGATGATCGCCAGGGCGAAGTTTACGTCGGCGACCTCGTTGGATTTGAATCCGCTATCAAAAGCGTCACATCCATCTCTGAAGACACATCTCTTCCTGAAAATTCGGGCGTATGGAGTTCCCTTATCGGAACCCTTGAACAGGAAGAGCGCTCCAGTCTTCTGTGTTCACTCACTTCGCTGTCGGCCATTAAACCCATTGAAGATGACGAAGACGAGGATATCACTCGCATTTCATCGCTCCCGAAACAAGTTCTGAGCATGCAACGCATCAAAGCGGTGCATCCGCATGATGACGGCAAAACCAATGTCACATCACGTCCGGAACTATCAACAGAAGAAATCACCGAAGACACCGGCCGCACCTCTGTAAGCCCGGAGGAAGAAGTCCCTCAGGCCCATCTCTCGACAGAAGAGAGAATGGCAAGCCTACAGTCACTCGAAGCAGAACTGAAAAACGATGAAGAAGAGGATGAATCCCCAACTCGCGTAATGATGCGTCCGAATTATGCGACCATCAGCTTTGGAAAAAGTGCTGAAGGCCCTCGCGGTGTCGATTCTTCCATCGAAGACGTTCTCGCCGTAAATCTCGAATCTTCTGCAACAACCGAAGAACTTTCTCCGATTATGCAGATGGAAAAACGCATCCGTTCTGCTGTTGTCACTGAAATGTCGATGAAGCTCGGACATGACGTTCTTTATGACGATAATGATCCCGTGGCTTTTCCTGAAGGACCTGGGGTCGAATCCGTTCCTGAACAAACCGTCAACAATTCACTCGTCAAAAATGCGGCTGAAACACCGAGTTCACAAAACAATCATGCGGCCAAAGCCGCCATTCAGCCCTTGTCAGCATCGAAATTGCATGCCAAACATATGTCAGACAAGCAGAAACTCATTCTGAGAGTTCTTGTATTTGTCGTCATTATCCTTGTACTCGCTGTCGTCATCCTTAAAATTGCAAAATAGCGTGAGAATCTCAAGTTATTTGAGTTTTTTACCGGCCATTTTGTCCGGCATACCGATGCTTCTATCAGTTCCGGCAGAGGCTGAACCTCTGCCGGACTGCAGTTCAGGCGCTTCCATTTATTGTGATGAGTCGTGGCACGGTTCTGCAGAATTCGTAAACTTATTCAAAGATCGGGATATCTCGTGGTCTTCTGTATTGGATGAACAGACTATTGAAGACGACAAGGCCATTCAGATTTGGATTCATCCGCCCGAAATTCCTACAGAAACAGTGATTCATGCTGTCAATTACGGCGCGCGAATTCTTGTTTTGGATGAATCTCAAACCTCGATAAACTGGTATCAAAACATTCATGCCGTTGCTGCCGATTCTATTAATTCTCCTGACATGCCTACAGCAGCACATATCAATGGCAATCCCAATCTGCCCGTACTCCCAATTGACGATGAAACAAGAAAAACATTCCATCTTCCGGAGATGAGTTCTCAGTGGAAACTCGCTTTTAATCATCCGACACCGATTATCAGATTCGATCCCGATGATACCACCCGCCTTAAACAGATCTTATATTTTGCGGAATTTGCTGAAAATCCTGATACCAAAGGTGCTTTATTCGTAATTCGTGACGAGAGTTTTGCGACACGTCTGATGATCAAAACACTCGACAACGGGCATTTTCTGACTGCATTGTTCGAAAAGCTCTGCGATAACTCAAGTACATGTCCGATAAAGTTTTATGAACCCGGTTTCAGCTATGTTGCAATGCAGTCTGAAACAGAGCAAACCGATGAAAGAACGTGGATTTCACAAGCCGATGAGATGTGGACAGATGTTCAAGAGTTTGCCACAGAAACGGTTGATACCGTTCGAAAATCGCAGGATTATATTCCTCTCAAGCTCATCCTTTTCTGCCTCATTATGGCATGGACCGGACTGGCAATCGTTGCAGCATTTCCCTGGAGAAGGACAAAACAGAAATCATGATACCGATTCTGATTCTCCACATCTTTTATCTGAAAAGCCTTTGGACACTTGCAGAACCGAAGCTTCCCGAAGGAACAGAACTGCCGTCGATTCTGCCCGGGATTTGCTTTGTACCAGATGAGTCCAGCCTTGAATGGACCAAAAATCAGAATATTTCCTGTGTTTTAGCGACAGCAGGTCAATATCCTCCTCTTCAGAAAACATACAATTCATTCTTTGAAAGATGCTGTTTTTATGGCGATATTCCGGATGGAACGTTTTGGGCGATTGGAGAATCCGTCATTTCACCAGTCATGACGTATGCCCGAAATTCAGACAGTCAGCCATTTCGAACCCCTAAAACGCCATTTAACCTTCAGGAAGCCCATCTCATCGACATTCTGGTGCTGGATGGCGCAACGGATGCACCCGTCCATAATGTCCGTGTCACCCTTTCAGATGATGCCGTTCATCTCGTTTCCTATTCGAAAAATACAGACGAAGACGGCTATGCCGTATTTCCGCTTCTCGCGGAAACAAAATATGTTGCCACACTCCGAGCTGACGGCTATCTGCCGCCGTCTCCGATTCAAATCGAATATCGAGAAAATGATGAATCGGAACGCATTGTTGAACTCGATCCTGGGATTGAACTCTCAGGAACTGTTTTCGATGTTCAGGGCCATCCGGCAGCCAACGCCCAGCTTCACGTCGAAATCGACCGCCCAAATGGAAGCATATGGAGCTCCGAAATCGACTTACCGCGACCAATTTCAGCTGTAACAGACGGAACAGGATGGTCGCCTTATCGCGGTTCCTACTCGACATCCGATACGGGACGATTCAAGCTTCAGACCCTCCCTCGCGGTAAAATTCGCATTTTTGCGACTCACGATAAATACGTTCCCTCGCCATGGATTCAAGTGGATGCATCGGATAATGGGGATTTGCAGCCGGTTGCGCTGTCACTGCAATCACCGCATCAGGCCTGGATTCGTGTCGAAGATGAGCATCAGATTGCCATTGCATCCACTTTAACCGTCATCGATGCCGTCACCCTGCATGAAATATCGACGCACAAAACGTCGACCTCCGGCACACTGGAACTCAAGTCCCTCCCTCGGAATGCACGTTTTTCGGTCATTTCTGAAGAATATGCACCAGTTCAGGTCGATCGCGAAGTTCACGATGGTGACGAAATCACGATTGTACTCACACAAAAACGTGCAGATTCGGTCAATTTTACAACACTCGACGAAGACAACAATCCGGTTCAGAATGTCACAATCAGTCCATTCGAATCAGCCGTACGCAAAAATCATCCGACATGCCTTGGAAAAACGGATTCAGAAGGCATAACGGTCGTGGAATTTTGCCCGAAAGCCTTCTGGATCGACGTATTTCATCCCGACTATGTGCATTATTTGCAGTACATATCGCCAGATGCGCCGATAAAGCTTCAGCTGGCCAAAGGCCGGGACATCGAAATCGAAATGATCGACCAAAAGACCCGGGAACGCATTCCGGATGTCACCTGTACGACGGAAGTGTCTTTTGAATCCGAAAAAGCAGTGCAAACGCTTGCGGAAACCTTTACGTCAACCGATGGCATTATGAGACTTTATCATCGCGGACAGCAGCTTCATCGCATGACATGCCATGGCGGACCCGGTCAGGAAACCACGCTTGACTTTTTGCCGGAAAATGCGCCGAAACAGATTGAATTTCCTCATCTTCTGACGCGCAAAGCAATTGTCCTGGATGCATTTGGCTCCCCCGTTCCCTATGCGCGAATTCAACAAGGCGACATACATTATGAAACGGATGAAACCGGCCGCATTGAACTTCGTGCTTTGCCCGACACTGCGCTGTCGATACGCCACTGGCTGCATGGTTCCATGACAGCGATATTTATGGACGGTGCATCGGAGCTAGAACTGCGCCTGCCGGATACAATCGATCAAGATGTCATTTCCTGTCTTAATTCACTCGGTCTTCCATATATCACAGACAGCGCGCAAATACTCATCGACGCATCAGACCCGAAACACGGCATTCTTCGCGGTGATTCAGTGGAATCCTGTACCGGTAAAAAGCTCGTCATTGTTCGCGAAGGACGCCGCATGGATGTGAAGATGTAACTTTTTTAAGGGCATGGCTATTGGCCGAAACGGCCAATACGCCATGCGGCGCGGCCTATGCGCTGGTGGCGCATACGGCCGCGCAAATTCCTCGCCCGTTGGTAGAGGGTGGCCGCCTTTGGCGGCCGGGGGAAGAGAACAAATCAATACTGGCCGATACGCCATGCGGGCGGCGTTTGAGACGTGTCGTGACACATCTTTACATGGATTTTTGGGTTGTTCACACGAACGAAAGTCAGTAAAGAGACACGCAGGCTGTACTGGCGAAAGACGTGCGGAATGCGCGTCTACTACAGAGAGACGTGTCATGAAACGTCGTTACATAACACGGATTTATAAGGATCAAGATATGAAAAAAGCCATTCTCATTGCCCTCATGACGGGACTTGTTTCTTTTTGCGGATGTTCAAAAAAGCAGTCCACTGAGGACGTCGAATCACCAAGCGAACAGGCGGAAGTCCAGCAAAATCAGGAGGAAACAGTGCCTGCAAATCATTGCGATACGCCAGCAGATGCGCCGATGACAGCCCAGGACTGGGCTAATGCCAATAATGAATTTGGCTTCAACATGCTGCGTCGAACGACAAAAAGCACCGTCATTTCCCCCTATTCGGCAGAAAGAGCACTCGGCATGGTTTACGATGGCGCATGCGGCGATACAGCGCAGGAAATGCGCAAAGCACTGAGCCTTTCCGATGCCCCCAATCTGAGCAAAGCCGGTGCCGAAATCGAAAATGCCATGCTCGCAAACGTTGCAGCCGATGACGCCAATGAACCAGCTGAAGGCACCATGGCAGGGCCTCACATGCCCAGCATCTATATTGACAATCGAATCTGGCTGGAAACGACTTATGAATTAAAATCCGATTACGTCGAATCCGTTGGTTCATCATATCGGGCAAAACCAACACAAATCAATTTTTCCGGAGATCCGGACGGTTCGAGAAAAACGATCAATGATGATGTGGCCAAAACGACCCGTGACAAGATTCAGGATCTCATCAAACCGGGCATGATTACCCCGTTGACGCGTCTCGTTCTGACGAATGCCGTCTATTTTAAGGCCCAGTGGAAAGAGAAATTTGAAGAAGCCAGGACGGCAAAAGAAAAATTTTATGGTACTGCCGGTGAGCAGGACGTCGACATGATGTCACACAATAAAAAACACAATGTCTATCAGGATGAAAACGTTACGGTTCTGGAAATGCCGTTTTACGGCGACTATTCGCTGATCGTCATGCTTCCGAATACCAAAGATACTCAAGACGGAGCGCAGGCACTTGCTACCTTTGAATCGACAGTCAATGCGGTCGAATTTTCGAAATATTTAAGTCAGATGAACATCAAAATGGTTGATCTGAAAATGCCAAAATTCCGGATTGAATACGACGCATCCCTGACAGACATGCTCAAAGACCTTGGCATGAATACGGCATTCACAGGAGAAGCAAATTTCAGCCGTATGACCGATAAAAATGACCTGTACATTTCTAATGTGGTTCAGAAAGCCTTTATCGATGTGAATGAAAACGGAACAGAAGCGGCAGCAGCGACAGCCGTATTAATGAAAACCAGGGCGATGCTTCGTGAGCCTGAATTCGAAAAAATCAAGATTACGGTGGATCATCCATTCCTGTATGCACTTGTTGAAAATAGCAACCACACGGCCTTGTTCCTTGGCAGAGTGAGCGAGTTTTAAGTCATGAGTATTGCAACAAACCTGGAAGTCATTGAAGAGCGAATACAAAAAGCATGTGTGAGATCCCATCGCGACCGAAATGCAGTGACACTCGTCGGTGTATCGAAGAAAAAGCCGTCGGAAGCCATCATTGAAGCACTCGACACGACAGTTTTGCGCGACTTTGGTGAAAACTATGTGCAGGAATATGTGGAAAAGCGAGCATTTTTGAAGGACAGAAGTGAAGCGACATGGCATTTAATTGGCCATTTGCAGCGGAACAAAGTTCGTCAGCTCATGGAATATCCGCCTGCGCTGATACATTCTGTAGACAGCATTGCCCTCATTGACCAGCTGGAACGCGTCACATCCGAGATGTATCCCGACTATCGTCAACCGATTCTGATTGAACTTCGCATTGGCGACGAAGACGGAGAGAAAACGGGGCTGGATCCGAAAGAGCTTAACGCAGTGATGGAACATCTGAGCAGCTGCGGTCATTTGGATTGCAAAGGGTTGATGCTGATTCCGCCGGAGAGCGAAAATCCGGAAGATGCGCGTCCCTATTTTAAGCAAGTGCGGGAGATATTTGATCGCATCAATGCAGAGCGCGATGAAAAGCTTACGATATTATCGTATGGGATGAGTCACGATTTTGAAATTGCGATTGAAGAAGGTGCGACGCACATCCGAGTTGGAACGGCGATATTTGGAGCGCGAGCATGAAACGAATTGCGGTGGCCCCGGGAGATCCGGCCGGCATTGGGTATGAAATCAGTGCCAAAGCGCTGATGGAAATGCGAAATGATTTTTCCGACATCAGTGTCGTTGTCTATGCCCAGAAAGCGCTCTGGCAGAGAGCATGCGAACAGTTTGCGCCAGGATTAAAGGCGACATGTATTGACAAAATCGAATCAGCGTCTGAATGCGGGCAAATATATCTCATTGATTCGGGCGAAGGATTTGATTTGAACGCATTTGTTCCCGGCAAGTTGCAGGCGCAAAGTGCGCGATGTGCGCATTTGGCGCTGCAGAAGATAATTGCCGATGCGAAAGCCGGAGCCCTTGAGGGGATATGCACAGGGCCGATACACAAAGGTGCGATGCGCCTTGCGCATGTGGAAGAAATTGGCCACACGGAGATACTTGCCCGAGGATTTGGCGTAGAAAATCCGATGACGTTATTCATCACGAAGGGGCTAAGGATTTTCTTTTATTCGAGGCATTTGTCGTTGAGAGAAGCGATAGAGGTGCTGGATGAAAAGGAGCTGATATCATTTGGCAAAAGGATGAATGAGCACATGCGTCAGTTAGGGTTTAATCATCCGCATCTGGCGATGGCGGCACTGAATCCGCATGCAAGTGATGGCGGGCAGTTTGGGCATGAGGAATCGGAGATACTGATACCGGCGGCGAAGAAGCTGCAGTCGGAGGGGGTAGACATTACGGAACCGATAGGGGCGGACAGTGTATTTTCGCAGGCAGCAAAAGGGCGGTATGATGCGGTGTTATCGCTGTATCACGATCAGGGGCATATCGCGGCGAAGACGTATGATTTTGAGCGCACGATATCGGCGACGCTTGGGCTTCCGATTCTGAGGACGTCGGTGGATCATGGAACGGCATTTGACATTGCCTGGAAGGGAGTGGCGCAAAGTCTGTCGATGAGGACGGCGTTAGAGGTATTGATAAAGCATATATGAAAAGGGGGAAGCGGTGCGTATGGCGGAGCCATAGCGCCGCAGGCCGTGCGTATGAAATAGCGCGGCCCCACAGAAAACCAAACGAATCGGTTTACGATAAATATGTTGTAGACAAAAGCCGGACGTGATATAAAGCCCGGCGCATTGGCATTTTTGGAAGCAGCCAGTGAGAAAAAGAGTCATTAACATCGGCGGATGAGCCGCCGGAAAAAATCACTTAAGTTCGAGAGAACGGAGGGAGTTGGAAGATGGAAGGTATTAAAAAAGCGTTTGCGCTCGATAACGGCGGTATCTGGATGTGGTCAATCTGCGCAGTTTCGATCGTTTGCCTTGCACTGCTTGTTGAACGTGTTTATTTCATTTTCTTCAAATACAATATGAATGCGAAGGAATTCATGGATACAGTTCAGCGCAATATTGTTTCGAACAATATTGACGGTGCGATTCAGGTCTGCAATGCAGCCCGTACAGGTGCAGTAGCCCTCGTCATCAAAGCCGGTCTTGCCCGTGCGAACAAGAGTGAACTTGAGATTCAGAATGCGATCGAAGAAGCCCAGCTTGAAATCAGCCCGATGATCGTTCGTTTCATGCCTGCTATTGCTTCACTTGCAAACATCGCCACCCTCCTTGGACTTCTTGGTACGATTATTGGTCTTATCGATGCATTCGCAGCCCTCGAAAATGCAGCGCCAGATGAACGTCAGGAAAAACTGTCTGCTGGTATTGCTATTGCTATGAACACGACGGCCTTTGGTCTTATCGTTGCAATTCCGACCCTTACGATTCACGTTCTTCTTTCGATTTATGCGAAGAAGATCCTCGACGACATCGAACTTTATTCAACGAAACTCGGCAATCTTCTTGGCCAGCGCATTAAGTAATTTATAGCGTTAAGTTGATATAGTTCATTTAGGAAAAGGTAAGTGCCGGTGAAAGCCGGCCCTTATCGAGAAGAGTCTTTGAGGAGAGAACGATGGCAGCGAAAAAAATACCAGAAGCAGACGATCTGAGCTTGACCCCGATTATGAACATCGTTCTGGTTCTTATTCCTCTGATGCTTTTGAACGTCGTCTTTATGACGATTTCAGTCATCAACGTGACGATGCCGCAGCGCAGTGCAGGTACGGCGCAGAACGGCGAACCGCCGAAGCGCCTTCAGCTTTTCATCTCACAGCAAGGCATTACAGTTGTCGAAAGTTCAGTGCCTATGAATGCTATCGAGAACTGTCCGGCTGGAGGGCCTACGATTTGTACATTAAAAGATGAGATCGACCCCGAGCATGAGATTGAGACAGATCGCTACAACTGGCTGGCACTTTACAACACGTTAATTGAACTGAAAAAGAAATCGGATTGGACAGATCACGAACAGATTGAGATAGTTCCTGATCAGTCAGTCAATTTTGGTGTTCTGGTTAAAGCGATGGATATCGCCCGCAATCAGCGAGTACCAAGAAGCGAATATGAATCAGCAACAACGGGTAAACAGATACTAACGAAGGAAGAGTTGGATGACTCGCTTCCACCGCTAGTAGATGCGACAGATGATGAAGGCAAGGCAGCAAAGATTGCCCTTGGCATGTTCCCCGTAGTCGTACTTGGTCTGCCGACGATGACGAATTAATTGGTCATCCATCGACAAATTTAGTCTGAAAGAAATCAACAACAAACCTGAACAATATACCAGGATTGGAAAGCAATGGCAGCTGAGAACAAAACAGAAAAACAGATTGCAATGGACCAGGCACTGGTCGATCGTCTCAAAGCCAAACGCAAAGCGAAAAGAGGTTATGATGAAGGTAAAAACGCCCTCACCATGAACTCCATGATGGATATGATGACGATCATCCTCGTCTTCCTGCTCAAATCCTACGGTGAAGAGCCACTGGTTGTTCTTCCCAATACGGACGTTCCAATCTCTGTTTCCGAAACAATGCCGGAAGATATGACTGTATTAACAGTCAATAAAGAAGGTATTTTTATGGGACGAGAACGCGTTCTTGAGCTGGAAAATGGCAAAGTGCCGGGCAGCATGAAAAAAGGTGGAGAAGGCGGTCTTATCATAGAGCGACTGGAAGAAATTCTCCGTAAAGAAGTCGAAAAATTAAAGAGTATTGCCATGGCAAATGGCAAAACCTTCGAAGGTGACATGGTCATTATTGCAGACCAGGCTACCAATTATCGCCTCCTTGTTGAAATTATGCAAACCGCTATCGGTACTGAGTTCAAACGTTTTAGATTTGCAGTTATCCAGGGTAATTTGAAGGAAAGTGGTCGTTATGCTGCTGCTCCTGCACTTCCGTAATATTGGATAATTGATTCTTTAAGCCACGCTCATCCGAGCGTGGCGGTGATTTTAGTCTGAACACAGACTGGAGATGCGTAATGCCTGTGCAGGAACCTAAAAAATTCCTTCGAATAGGTATTTTTCGAGGAAAACAACGCCTTGAAGAACGCGTCGTCGATAAACGTCGC
>JAZRWV010000372.1:0-6999 GCA_045599925.1 Myxococcota bacterium | reverse complement strand
GAATCACGAGGCGGCCAGGGCGGAGTATAAGGCGGTTGCCCAAGTACCCATGAATGTTCGTCTTCACGTTCAATTTCGCCATCGCGAGGATCGCGATCATCGTCATCTTCCGTCTTTTTGTCTTGTTCTGTCGCATACTGCGTATGCGTTTGCGTTCCCTGCGGCAGGAAATCAAGCCCTTCCCGCTGTTCAAAAATGACCCAGCGATTACCAACATTCACACCATCATCGCTGCCGCGGTTGATAATGACATACTGCTCGGATGCCAGCTGGCTCTGGAGATCAATCGTGTCAATGATCTTTCCTTCCTGGCTCTTCGTATTTGTCGTCTGTTTAACACTGAAGATAAGATCTTCATTGGGAATGATCAGACTTCCGCGTTCAATCTCTCGCGTTGCCTGAAGAATTCTTGCCGTCGAAAGTGTCTTTTCCTGAACATCGATGAGTTCAATAGCTCCCAGACGAACCAATTTGACCGCCATTTCATCGCCATCCTCATTGAGCACGGGCTTGGACTGTTCAAAAACCGTAAAACGCTGTCCAACTGACACTTTTTTACGCATTTCTTCATCCACCCAGTCGACCTGAACCTCATCGTTGGCTGACAATAAATGCTTTTCCTGATCCGAATAAAGAATATGCCCCCGATTATCGGGAAGTTCCGAAACATAAAATCCTGGAACCATGATAACGCCACTGCCAACGACATGCGTGGCTTTAAACTTCGACGAAGCTTGAGTAATTGGAGCATCCGGTACAACCGTCAGTTCTGCAGCTTTTTCACTGCAGGGTTCAAGACAAATGGTGTCACCGGGGTAAATCCAGTGAGGATTCGTAATCTGAGGATTAAACGACCACAAGGCCGGCCACTGGAAGGAATCTTCCAAATACGTACTGCTCAAGTCCCAAAGCGTATCCCCTTCTACAACTTCATGCGTTCGGGGTTCATACGACCGGTTGTTGTCAACATACGTCACTTTCATTGCCGACGTATCCTGCCCATTGACTCGACCAATTTTCTGCGTCGCACTGCTCACTGTCGGTTCTTCCGCAGCTTCAGTCTTTTCTTCGGCCAAAGCCACACTCGATATCAACATCAAGGCTGCAATCGAAATACTTAAAAAGGAATGTTTTCGGAACATTGTACTTCTCCGTGCCGCTCAATGCGGTTCAAATTATTTAGAAACTCATTCTGCTGAACTCATGGATTCATACTTTTCTTTGCCAATTCGGGCGGCTTCCGTTCCTGGAAAAGCCTCCATCAAATAGCGAAGCATTTCTCGCGCTGAATCGTCTTTACCCAATTTTTGATACGTCAGTGATACCTTTAACAGGGCATCCGGAACTTTATTCGCTTTGGGATATTCCTGAACAATCTGATGAAAATATCCCGCTGCTTCGTGATACAAACCCTCGCCATAAAAACACTCTCCTATCCAATAAAGCGCATTGTCGATATAGGATTCATCCGGCTTGGTAGCTAAGAATTTATCAAAACGTGCTCTGGCTTCTGCAAACTGCCCCTGACGATATAAATCAATGCCTTCCTGATAAAATGTCATCGGCGATATATTCGCAGCATTCTCACTTGCCGCCTTTGATTCCGCCAGAGATGGCAATTTTTCATCCGTCACATTTTCGTAGGGTTTTAATGTCGATGTTCGAGAACCGGAAGAAGATGTGGATGCACTCCCCGATGATGAAGACCCAAAATATGCACGCTTTTTTTCCTCAGAAATTACGATGTCTTCATACACATCGTCGTGAATCTGCGGTTCAGGCTGATAATCATATTGCGCGGAAACTCGCGATGTATCCGGTTCAATTCGAACGACTTCCCTCGTATCCACAGACGTCCGCCTCGAAATCATCTGAAGCATGTCTTCGAGCTGAGCCACTCGCTTTTCAAGACTCGAAATCTTTGCTTTTTGACGCACCTGAGCCTCTTCGAGATCATCCATCCTCCCTTCGAGAAGAATTCTATCCCGCTCCGTCATTGCGCCTTTCTGCGTCGCGCATCCCATCATCAGAAGCGCCGCAATCCCTATCCAAAACACTCTCATCACATTACACTCCTACAGCGTAACCCTATGACCGTACCACTTTAAAGCAAAATTAAACTCATGGCACATTTTGAGGTTTTGAGGATTTGGAATGGCCTATCGGCTGTGCCGATACGGCCATTGGCGCGGCCTGTTTCGCCTGCCGCGAAATACGGCCGCGCATAATTTCAATTAGCAATGTGCATGCGCAACATGCAATTATACCCTCGTAAGACTTAAATCGCCGCTGCAAAACAACGCGGCTTTGCACATTGAATTCAGTTTCTTCTCGTTCCTGACTCTTTCGTATCACGAGCCAATGCAACCAGACGATCCACATGTTCATTATGCTGAATGCCGACATGTGCTTTCACTTTCATCAGCTGAAGCTGAGGAAATTCCGCCATTTTTTCTCGTATTCTGGCAATCAGCTCCAGATTTTTCGTCGCTTTCATCTGCCCTGTCAAAACCCCAATCGCATACTTGGAATCTGAATAAATCAAAACAGGAAGATTCGGATTTTTAATATTTTCAAGTGCGCGCAATATTGCCGTTAATTCTGCAACATTATTGGTTGAATTTCCAAGATATTCCCATATTTCGAGGGTATGTTCCCCATACATGAGCAATATTCCGGAACCGGCTGGTCCTGGATTCGGACTTGCGCCGCCATCGGTATAGGCAACGATGGTATTGGGAGGTATGACATCATCGGGAACCGCAGGTTTTACGGAAGTGACTGCCACATGACGCGGTTTGGGTGGTTTCACAACAGATTCATCGAGTTCGACCGGCTCTGTTCCTGGAATCAGGCTCAGACTCTGACGCGTCGTCGAATATTCTGCCGCATCCGTTTTATTCTGATAACGATAGCGAACGCGGCCGTCACTGCCAGTTACTGGAAGCATATTTTCATCGACTTCGGCATAAACCTTAATTTTATTTTTGAACAGCATTCTCAGCCATTTTGCCATGAAAACCACCTTTGCGCAGACAGTTGCCGACTTCAGAAAACCTCTGCAAACGCCGATAACAGACTTCATGCACACCACAAACCTGTCATCGGCGTATCAATTTTATGTCGGCGTATTGCAAAGCAATAGCCGACATTCCCTGGCCGTATTTGCCAAAAGGCAAAAAGGCCGGGTCCTACATGACAAGCATTGCAATTACAAGCGTCAGGATAATGATAATAATGCAGACCGCAGCAACGAGTTCAGGGAAATGGTCTGCATACAGTTCATCGATAAGCACCGAAATGCGATGATGCCCATGTCGACAGGCCCTATAAAACCCACTGTTCAGAAAAGCTGTTCCCACCCGGCTCATCTGAATACGGTATAACAATCGATTGATGAAAGTTTCCTCGCCAAGATAAGTCGGACGTTTTAACGGCTGAAGCTGATTTTTGCGGATAAAATTCGTGCGCTGTTCGTGAAAAACTGGCGGCAAATCCTCCGATTTCGGCTCTTCCGGAAGCTGATCAGAATCAACCATGAGAGTATTGAGCTGACTGATATCGGGTTCATCAATGGGATGAATATCGCCGCGAGCAACGTTCGCCAAATCAGGACGTAACGGCAGTGCATTGGTGTTGATATCCATTTCCGAACTGTTCATTTCCGGCATGAGATGCGTTGGCATGTCGCCAGCATCTATCACATCCATCGGCACAGCAGGCGCATTGGGAATTCTCTTGCCAAGACCATGATCATCTTCTTTTGGCTTGGACGTCACTTTCGTTTCCGCGAGAGATGGCGCAACTCTGACGGGAGACACTGTCGGTGGAACCGATTTTAAAGAAGGCGCCGAACTGACTGGAGAAGCCGACTGGAACGACGGAACTTTGACAAGTGGTTTGTTGGCTGGTTTGCCGACTGGAGCACTTTTTTGTGTTTCCGAAAGTTCATAGGCAGATTGAAGTGCAACCGCTGGATCTACGCGACTCATGTCATCCGTTGGCGCAAGTTCTGCAATTTCATCGAGTTCATCACCGCCAAATACAATGGCTTCCTGCACTGGAGCCGGGGGGGAGAGCTTTTTGGATGACGAAGTGCGAACAATACCGTCAAATACCAGCGTATTGTAATCGCTGATATCCATATTCTCAGCAAAGATCAGGGTATCAACCGTCGAAGCCTCTTCATCCTTGTCAAAATCCGAATCCGAATATTCTACTTTTTTCGGAGCTGGAGCATGGGCTTCGAGCGCAGATGAACGAGATGCACCAGCCGCACTCGAATATTTTTCAAGAAATGGCGAATGAAAACGCGTAATAGCATCGATATCCTGATACATTTCCTGTGCAGATGCATAACGCATGCTGATTTGCTTTGCCAATGCACGCCGAAATATATCAAAAAGCGGCCCCTGATTAAATGGCGCTGGAATATCCGGGAATTTATTGAGCTGCTGATCGATGAGTTCTGACAGCGTCTTACCTGTAAATGCCTGTTTGCCTGTCAACAGTTCATAAAAAACGAGTCCAACAGCATAAAGATCCGTATGAGGACCAATTTTTTTGCCATAAAACTGCTCAGGCGGCATGTACTGCGGCGTACCAAATCCCGCACCATTCTGGAAATTCTGACGCGTAAGATCCGGTTCAGTGCCATTAAAAGCCTTCGCTATACCAAAGTCCAGAAGCTTGACAAAATCGGAACGAAGCCCCTGACGAACCAGCATGATATTGGCCGGTTTTAAATCGCGGTGAACGATTCCCTGACGATGCGCTTCATCAAGTGCATCAAGAACCTGAAGAACGATTTCACTCGCATAAACATACGAAAATGGCGCATCGCGTTTGATGAGAACCTCGAGATTCAGGCCACAGATATATTCCATGACGAGGAAAAGCGTACCATCCGGAAGCGAACCATAATCAAACAGCTGAACGATATTTTGATGACGAAGCTTGGAAATGCACGAAACTTCGCGCATAAAACGCTGTTCCCTGTCCGTCAGCTTGCTCTCACAGGCATCAGGACGCGAACATTTTATCGCCACTTCCATCCCGGTTGTGGCATCACGAGCGCGATAAACATCCCCGAAACCGCCATCACCTATCTTTTCTTCGAGAATATAATGAGAAATCTGTTCGCCAACTTTCATTACTGCACCTGCTGAACGTCCAAAATTTCTGCACCATTTGTCGGAGCAGCATCCCCTGTTTCACTCCACTCGCCTTCGGTATACACCGTTTTGTCGTTCTGCCAACAGCTCGCAGCAAGAACATCCGCATTATCTGTACACTGATTCGTACAGGCATCAATGGCGGTTTCTGCTTCATCCTCCGACAATGATCTACCGGCAATGGATTCTGCACAGGGAATAGCACAAGCTTCATCGACTGCTGTATCCCGGGCTTCCTCAAGAGTTGGCCCAACTGAAGCTGCTGTATAAACCGATGAAGACATACTGATTTTTACTTCACATCGAAAGAAATCTGCCGGAACAGCTTCTTCTTCTGCTGATTTCGGAACCGTTTCAATATTTATTACCCGATCTCCATCATCCGCCGAAACAGATTCTACCGGCGCCGGAACTTCTGAATCGTGGACATCTTCTGAAATGACTTCCGATTCGACTGTACGCTCATCAGACTCTGTCTGAACCACATTTGAAGCCTCTGACGAAGCAGTTTCCGGCACAGATACCGCCGATTGTGATGCACCACACCCCTGCAGTCCTACAAGTGCCAGTATGATAAAACCAAATAAAGACAAACGATTCATTCGAAATAGCCTCGGAAAGACCTCAAAAAGACTCTACAAACCGTATAAATTATACACTGTAATAGATGGCCTTGTCAGCTATTTTGAAACAATCCTGAAATTCCCCGGTTACTACTACATCTCAGCCGGGGCTCTGCCCCAGACACCGCCAAAGGCCTAAGGCCTTTGGAATCCACAATGTTTAAGCTGCGATACCAATATTGCAGCTTAAGCCATATTTTCGTTAAGCAGAAATGGGGCCCCATCCCCAGTTCTCAGAAACTTAATTAGTGCCTATATTTCAGTTGATTTGCATTCACCCCTGCTGAGTTGTAACATACCCCGGTATCTACTCAGCCAAGGAAATCTATACTCAGCATAAATGCAAACATAACCTAGGTTTTAATTTTAAAGAAATACCCCACTTACACGATTTTAACTGAAATATGGCATAGCTTGCTGCGCCGGTATCAATGCAATTTCATTGCTAATTGTTATTCATTCCATTGAGCAAATCGTCATCCAGTGCATTTTCGTCGTGATGGGCTGCTGATTCATTCTTTTCCGGTTTTTCTGCCTGCGCTTCTTCAAACTGTTTCTGCGCCATCGCAGCATGCATATCGAAATCATCTTCGACATCTTCGCGAACCGCCGTATTGGCATGAATCATATCGAGGTCGTCGTATGCAAATCCTTTTATAACGAGGTCTTCGACGCCAACTTTTTCAACTTTTTCATCCGGATCTGTAGATTCCGTCGGCTTGAGCTGAAGTTCTTCGACAACTGGTTTCGCGATTCCCGTTTTCTTGAGTTCTTCGAGTTCGCGTTCGGCTTCTTCGCGCTCGCGCATTGCCTGTTCGCGAGCTGCCGCCTGCTTTTCCGCAATCAGACGCGTCATGCGTTCCTGATACGATTCCGTTGCCTTGACCTCGTATTCCGAACCATCGAGCTCTAGTTTTAAAGCCTGTTTCTGTGCGGCTTCTTCGGCTTTGCGCTTCATTTCGGCTTCGAGCTCGCGCAGTTGCGCTTCGCGATCGAGTTCTTCTTCTTTTTCCCCGGATTCGCCATCGAAAAATGCGCCGAAATCACGCTGTTTTTCAGCGTCTTCGACGTATTTTTCATTCACAGCGGCCGCCAGCTCGGCTTCGCGTTCGGCTTCGTGTTTGTCTTCGAAAAATGCGCCGAAATCACGCTGTTTTTCAGCGTCTTCGACGTATTTTTCATTCACAGCGGCCGCCAGTTCG
>JAZRWV010000371.1:0-12500 GCA_045599925.1 Myxococcota bacterium | reverse complement strand
TTTATATTAATATAGTTTCAGCCTGAATACAGGCTGTATTTTGTTTGTTTGCTGGATGTTTTAAAATGGCTAAAAGTTCACTGAGTGCAAAACTGGCTTTCATCTACTTAATTTCCTGTATTACAACGATTGTTGCCAGTTTTGTCATCTTTGGATACTCCATCTACAATCATGAAATGAAAACCATTGGCAAACAGCTGAAGCAGGAAACCACCTATCTTTCGCGGCAAATCACCAAAAGCGACTCGAATATTGGAAGCATTCGCGATGGCATGCTTTATCTAAACGACGTCCCTCTCGGTGACGGAAACCTTCAGAATGCCAACATTGAACCATTCAAGAAAATCAAAGATAATATTAATTCATTTTCCTATGCAGCCATAAAGACAACAGACACGAAGACGTCTGAAAAACGCGAAACTCCCCCCCGGGAACGATTCAAGCTAGTCGCAGCAAGCGATCCCAGACCTTTTGATGAGCTCATAATAGGCAAATTTTTAGATGATGACATGATTGATGCAGTAAAGAAGCACGGAAGTTCTGTCGACATCATGAAAATCAATGACATTCTTTTTTATAGCTATCATCAGGCAATCTACGATCAGAATCAGGAGATAATTGGCATTCTGTCAACCGGCAGGGCACTGCAAGAGATCAGAATGTTAACACTCAAGCTTGCCTGGTTTATTCCTATACTGTTGATCATTGCCATAGCGCTGTCAGGCATTTTTCTATATGAATTTTCCACAAAGTTTACAGCGCGACTGGGGGATATATCCAGCTATCTGAAGAGAATCAGTCGAGGTGAATATCCTGAAGACAAACTGAAACCCAACTCAAAGGATGAAATCAATGATGTCATCAGGAATGTCAATAACATGGTGGATGCCCTCAGGAAAAGTGAGCGATTTCGGACAGAACTTGAATTAGCATCAACCATTCAAGCTCGCATGTTACCGAGCATATTTCCACCATTTCCAGAGGTTGAATCATTTGATATTTTTGCCACCATGCATCCGGCAAAAGAAGTTGGTGGTGATTTCTACGACTTTTTCATGCTGGATGAAAAACGCATTGCCATTGTCATAGCAGATGTCTCAGGAAAGGGCATTCCTGCAGCCCTCATCATGGTTATTGCCAAAACTCTGATTAAGAACCATGCATTCTTCGGCTTAGAACCAGGTGATCTATTTTCTACAGTCAACACAATGATGGCTGAAGAAAACGACAACAATATGTTTGTGACAGCGTGGATGGGAGTTTTAAATATCGAAACAGGCATCCTGACTTATGTCAATGCAGGACACAATCCGCCACTGCTCAAACATGGCGATGCCCCATTTGAGTATCTGCATTCTCCTGCTGGATTTGTACTCGCCGGGATGAAGGGCATCCGATATCAACAACATGAGCTGCAACTGGAACCAGGAGACCGTCTATTTCTTTATACAGATGGGGTGACAGAGGCTTGTGATACACAAAACAACCAATTTGGAGAAGAAAGACTTAAAGAGTATCTCAATCAGCACATAACTGATAGAGCAACCCCTCTTCTCTGTTCACTCAAAGAAAACATTGACTCATTTTCCGACAAAGCTGAGCAATTCGATGATATGACGATGCTGATGTTGGATTACTTTAAGAAAATGTGAAGACAATCATGATAGAAAAAGAATTTCCTGCAGAAGACTCTGCACTCAACGAAGCCACCGCATTTCTCGATGACGAATTGGATAGACTTCAATGTCTCCCCAAAGTCATCGTGCAACTCGATATCGTTCTAGAGGAACTATTCGTTAATATCTCACATTATGCCTATCCAAACACCAAGGGAAATGTGCGCATTGCAATTGCCCCAGAAAATGATCAGGTTATGATTCGCTTTATCGACACAGGAACTCCTTTTAATCCGCTTCAAAAAGAAGATCCTGACATTTCATCCTCAGCAGAAGACAGAGATATCGGCGGACTCGGCATTTTCCTGACGAAAAAAACTGTGGATGACATTTCCTATGAATATTCTGATGGCAAAAATATCCTCTGTATTACGAAAAAAATCCGATAGAAGCTAACGTTCACCCAAAACTCAGCCTAGACACATCGACACAAATCGTTAAAGGAACGATACTTATATGGGAAGAGTACAGGATTTTATCACGCTAAAAACGATCAGCTCAAAGATTTCACTGGTCTGTGTTATCGACTGCATTGTTCTCGTGTTTTTTATCTTTCTCATCATCGACTGGTCGATGAGAAAAGTCCAGACTCAGGTCATTGAAGACCAACTGGATACGGATATTGCCTATTTGGAATGTAAACTCGGTGACTGTACCCCAGCCCCCTGGGAAGTTCGCGATAATTTTCTGTATCGAGGCGACGTCAGACTTGGAGACGGAACAGAAGCCAATGCCAATACGGCACCATTTCTTGAAGTCCATGACAGTACAGATTCATTCTGTTACGTTGGTCTAAAAACCACGGATGAAGGCCTGGGAATCAATGCCGTCAACGGGAACCAGCAAGGCCATTACATGCGCGTTGCTGGCAACACCAAAGATGCAAACGGAAATTCGATTGCAGGAACCTACCTCGACAAAGACATAGCGGATGCACTTGACAACACAGGAGAATACCTGGGTGAATCCAATGTTCAAGGCAAGCGAATGCTTTGCTATTATCGGACTGTCACAAATGAAAAAGGCGAAGTCATCGGTTTTATCAGTGTCGGAAGACACATTTCAGATATCAATGAACAAGCTCGAAAAACCGGCCAATTTATCCTTCTTTTACTCATTGCCATCGCAATTTTAGCCGGTATCGGCATCATTATCGTTTCGCGCCGATGCACCAACAACATCACGGCTATTAATGTCTATCTGAACCGAATCAGCGAGGGTGAACTTCCCGAAGACAAACTCATCCTCAAATCGCAGGATGAAACTGCTGCCGTCGCTAACTGCATCAACGAAATGGTGGATTCACTTCGCAACAGCAGACGCATCGGTGTTGAACTCTCTCTAGCCTCCGACATCCAGGCCCACATGCTTCCATGCATCTTCCCGCCATTCCCTGATTCAACTGAATTTGACGTCTTTGCATCCATGACCCCGGCAAAAGAAGTCGGTGGTGACTTCTACGACTTTTTCATGCTGGACGAAAAACGCATTGCTGTCGTCATAGCTGACGTTTCCGGAAAAGGCATTCCTTCTGCCCTCGTCATGGTTATCGCCAAAACACTCATTAAAAACCACATGATGTATGGCCTTGAACCAGCAGAAGCCTTTACAACTGTTAACAAAATGCTCTGTGAAAGTGACGAAAATAGCATGTTTGTCACGGCCTGGATGGGCGTTCTCAACACTGAAACCGGCATCCTTACCTACGTCAATGCAGGCCATAACCCGCCTCTCATCAAGACTGGAGACGAAAAATTCGAATATCTCCACTCAACCCCAGGGTTTGTTCTTGCCGGAATGGAAGGCATCCGATACAAACAGAATTCACTCCAAATGAAATCCGGAGACAGACTTTTCCTCTATACCGATGGAGTCACTGAAGCCGGCAACGCAAAAGGTGAATTCTATGGCGAAAAACATCTTCAGGATTTCCTGAATGCACACATTTCAGATCAGCCAGCCAACATTCTGAAAGCCGTCAAAAAAGACATCGATGACTTCTCTGAAAACGTCGAACAGTTTGATGATATCACCATGCTCATGCTCGACTTCCATAAACCCTATGAAAATAAGGACATGACCGAACGCATTTTCCCTGCTGAAGATTCTGCTCTTGAACAGGCAACAGCATTCCTCGAAGAAGAACTTAACAAACTCGACTGTTCACCCAAAGCCATGATGCAGCTTTCTGTTGCCCTTGAAGAAATCTTTGTCAATATTGCCCATTATGCCTATCCTGGTCTCAAAGGCATTGTTCGCATAGCGATTTACCATAAAGACGACAAGGTTCGCATTCGATTCACCGATTCCGGCATTCCATTTAACCCGCTTGAGAAAGATGATCCCGACATCAATACCTCTGCTGAAGACAGAGACATTGGCGGACTCGGTATTTTCCTCGCCAAGAAAACAGTCGATGACGTTTCTTATGAGTACCAGAATGGACAGAATATTCTCAATATTGTCAAAACCATTTCGTAAACATCCACTCCAGCAGAAGTGGAATCCCTAAAGAACTCTCTTGTCACACATGACTTTGTCATATAAATAACTTATAGAAAACAGCTTCCGTTTGGAATTGCTGAACACATTTGGGTTAATTCTGGAGATTAAAACACTATGCAAATCATTAGTTTTCGCGACGTTTCCACGCTGAATTTTGCACTTGAAGGCCGTCTGGACACATCTACAGCTCCTCAGCTTGAGAGCGTTCTCAAGACATCACTCACAGACAGCATTACAGACATTAATTTTGATTTTGCAAAGCTTGATTACATTTCCTCTGCGGGCCTTCGCGTTCTTCTGGCTACCCAGAAAACGATGAACAAGAGACAGGGCAAAATGATCTTCAGAAATGTCAATGAAACCATCAAAGAAGTTTTTGATATTACAGGTTTTTCCGGAATTCTGACGATTGAATAATTGTATTTTTTTAGTGCCGGGCTATGACAAAGTCATACGCCCGGCCATGAGCCGCCGTGATTTTCAATTCACGGCGGCTTTTTTATTGCGACCGGCCTGCTGCTTTGCAGTACGGCCGGTCAGCATTGCTATTGCCCATTGGGCAATACGCAATGCTACTCGAGTAAACAGTCTCTCAAAACCTCAAGCGTCTGATTCAAAACGGGATGTTTCCATTCCGGAGCCACATCACATGCAGGATTCAACACAAAAAGACGTGTATGCATTCGTGGATGAGGCAATTCCAAATCTCCAGTGTTAACCGAATGAATCACGACATCATCATACAAAAGCAAATCCAGGTCGATAGGCCGAGGACTGCATTCCGGAGCCGGACGCACACGACCCAGCTTTTTTTCAGTCTCAAGAAGACATTCCAAAAGCGTCTGAGGTGTATGAAACGTCTTTGCCCGAACCACCGCATCCAGATAATCCGGTCCAGGTTCGTCTGGAATTACAGTCCCCGGCTTGTCATAAACAGCAACACTGCGATATATCCTGCTTCGCCTCACATCGAAAATATCACTCGATAACAGCTGTAATGCAGATTCAAAAGCAGCCTCCACATCACCAAGATTTCCACCTAACGCTATCAATATTTCATGCATATCTCATCTCCTTCCTGGAATATACCACACATTTCGGCGTGACATCCTCTACTTCCTCTGTTCGCAATATGAAATGCGCGGCGTTTCCCGCGCCTGTCGGCGCTCCAACTTGCGCATTTTATTTGCTCACTGGGCTCTGCGAATTTCGTCATTCGCTGGATGGCGAAATTCTCGGCCCCACCGCCACGCCGACCTGAGTCCAGGTGAGTCTGCTGAAAATACACGAATACTGAGAAGAATTTGAATTTTTTGCAAAATACAGTTTCTGCACAGAGACGATGTATTTATCCGCAGTGACGCCGTGTCATCATTTTCAATGAGCAATTTGCAATTGTAGCCACATAAAGCTTTAATCGCCGTTGCAAATCAACGGCACCATTGCACATTGCTTTAAATGTCGCATGCAAAAAGAAAATTTGTGCTACCAAAATTAAAAAAGCTGAACTCAAATGGAGTTCAGCTCACATTATTAAAGAGAAAACTCGAAATCTCTTATAACTGCCATATGCTGCATATTTAATGCACCCGAATCATCAGCTCTTACCGGCGGCACATCGCCAAGTTCACCGGTTTTCTGATACACTCGCGAATCGAAAACATGACCGTGTAAATAGGAACGATCGCCAATCTCCACGGGAACTTCATATCTTTCAAACGCTTTATCGACAAAAACGTGATCAATCACAGACTTGCGTGCAACATTCGTAGCTGATTCGCCATACTGATCAACAGGAAGATCTGTATTGACGCTGAAAAATTCTTTGAGACTCCCATTTCCCTTAAAATTGCTGTTAAAATCCCCACCAATCATAAGATAATACTCGAGATTCCTGGATCTATCGGCCGCTATTTTTTTATCAATTTTAGTCATCAGACTTGGGGCTTCCTGTTTGTTGTCACTTGTACTCAAATGCACACTGAGAACAAGAAGTTCCTTGCGGCCTGGCAGATCGATGAGTGCCCAGTTCCAGTCGCGATTGGATATCTTATTGGATTCCCATGCCCCGGCATCAATAATTGGATATCTGGAAATAATGCCATTCGGAATATCCCCTTTTCCTCGAAAAACATAATAGGATGAGTCGAACGCCTCGCTCATAAGCTTTAATGCCGCATTATCCGATTCTTTCATGCGATTCCAGTTAAATTCCTGAATCATAACGATATCAGGTTTCATGGCCTTAAAAATGCGAACGCCGTGCCCCGGGGAATAAGCCGAATAATTGCCAGATGTAATGTTGGCAGCCATAGCACGAATGGTCAGGGATTTTGAACCGTCGTAATAACAATCATCCCCTTCTGTATCAATGGATGTAACTTCAACCGGTTTGACAGTGCGACCATTAAACTGTGAATCACTGCTGACGACTTTAAATGTGATCTGATAATTCTGATTGCCATCAACTTCCCCATCTCTGGGAGCCGTTATTTTTACGGTCTGAGGCTGTGACCAGTTCTGCTTCGTAAATGAGAGCATCGTGTTATCAAGCACACCTTCCGTCGCATCCGTCACAGAAAGTGAGACATTGACCGTTGATGAAGGCTCTGTTGCTGGCACAACCGTAAACGTCTTGCTTCCACCTTCAAAGACTTCCAGTTCAGTTGTACTCAGTTCAATATAACCGCTATCTGGGGGTGTTTGAATGACAGTACATGAAGAAACACCATTCGAGGTTCTACATGCACTTCCAGCTGCACAAGCGGATGCATCCAACAGCGTCCCATCAGCACTACAAAGACGAATTAAATCGCCGTTACAAACAGGATTACATGAAACCACAGGTTTGGCTTCACATGCGTTCAGTGACGTATTACAGACCGGTGTATTTTGTGGACATGCAGTCACTGTGTCAGACCATGCATTGAGAGCCACATTGCATGACTTATAATTCTGACCATCAACACACAATATCTGGCCATCTGTGCACACTTTATCGGGATCAACAGGAACGGGATCAACAGGAACGGGATCAACCACCACTGATGTGTCATCATCTATGCAATTGACATAACGTACCCATTGTTTAGCAGGCAACTCAGAATCCAGTCCCATAGCCGTCATCGTCAATGATACGAGATGATCTCCGTCTTTAACATCGTTATTGATGCATTTAGCCGTCACAAATTCCCAAACACCATCATCAGACGAAGTGGAATGAAAAGTCACAACAGTCTTATCAATTGACAGATGCTGAACATCGCTGTTGGTGACGACGACCTGAACAGGAGCTGAATGAGCGCCAACCAGAATGAAATCATATGTTTGGGTACCACCATTTTCGGAAAGAGAAACCATTTCCTCTGGTGTTATCGAAAGTTCATTGCCATCAGAACTGTTCTCTGAACACGCCGGCTGTACAAGCCCAACCATCAATGCAAAACAACTGGCAAATAACTTTTTCATGATTACACCTCTGCTAATATGTGTATTTGAAGTCGCGAATTACAGCCATATGCTGCATATTTTCAGCAGCAGAGTCGTCTTTTTTTACTGGAGGAACATAGTCAAGTTCTGTACCTGCCCCAACCGAAGTCTTACCGTACACGCGCGAATCGAAAATATGTCCATTTTTATATGCATTGAGCCCGGTATGTGTTCCGATTTCCACAGGTACTTCAAAGGCGCACCAGTCAGGACTGCAAAGCAAATAGTCGTATGGTTCTTTGCGATGAGCATTCGTATATGTGTTTCCATTCTGATCCATCGGATAGGGGGCAGAGGTCGTAAAGATCGACGACATATTATCGATGACGACATTGCGAGATGACGTATTGAAATCGCCGCCAATCATAACAAAATATGAGTTTCCAAGTTTTGCGTCTTCATTCAGTTTCTCCTGAATTTTTTCCATCAAAACAGGAATTTCTGCTCCATTTTTATCCGTCGACAAATGCACGCTGACGAGCAAAAGTTCTTTTGGTCCTGGCAAATCGACAACGGCCCAATTCCACTGGCGATTATTGATTTTATTGGAAGGCCATGAACCTTCAGAAATTATCGGATAACGAGAAATCACGCCGTTAGGGATGGACCCAACACCGCGGCTAAACACGTAATCATCGCCAAATGCCGTCGTCACGAGCTCCTGAACAACTGCATCCGAATCACCAGTTGCATTCCAGTTGAATTCCTGTATCAGAACGATATCGGGTTTCACAGCCTGAAAAATGCGAACCCCGTGTCCGGGTGAATAGGCCTGAAAATTCCCGGAAGAAATGTTGGCAGCCATAATGCGAAGATTTACGGTTGTCCCCGTATGCACATCGCTGTCAACACTTGTCACGATAACAGGCAAAAGCGAGTATTCATCATAACGGGAATCCTCACTTGTCACATTAAACAGGACATTAAAGGTCTGAGAGCCGTCTTCTATTCCATCGACCACACCGCTAACCATTACAGTCTGAGGTGTATTCCAATTGGATTCAGTAAATGTCAGAAGGGATGGAGAAACCATGCCTTCCGTGTCATCACTCACGGATAACGCAATCTGAACATCGGCAATGGGCTTTTCATCCAGGCAGACTTTAAACGTTCCGGGAGCTCCACTTTCCTCAATTTCAAGTGTCTGTTTGCTCACCGTAATTGAAACCGGAATATCAGGAGGATCGTTATCCAGATTAGTGACACGCACCCCCATTACATTCAGGCCCTGATAACGCAAATCGTCGCTTACTACCGGTCCTAAATGAATGGAATAGGCGACATCTCCATCCGGTTCAGAATCATCCTGCCCGATAACCGTCACGGTCTGAGCAGCAGACCAGTTGAAATTCGTAAAAATGAGTTCGGAAACATCGGTCTTGCCCTCTGTTTCATCAGAAGACTGAACGCTGATATGAACATCAGATGACGGTTTTGCACTCAGAGAAACATCAAAAGTCGCGGCTCCTCCTTTTTCCGTCGTCTTTAATCCCGCCACGGGCGAAACCAGCACACTCACAGGACCAGTAGGAATCAGCGTGCGTTTTTCATTATCCAAATTTTTGACGTTCAAATAGATGTCGTCGATATCCCCATACGCATCATCGCCGCTCATCGTCGTCAGAGACACCTGATATTCGACATCTCCGTCGAGCACCTCATCGTCTACCCCAGTCAGCGTCACCTGCTGTCTACGATTCCAGTTTGAAGACGTAAAAGTCAGAACCGACGGACTCGCCACACCTTCAGACTCATCATGACTCTTCACAAAGACGAGGACATTTTCCGACGGCTGCGTTTCCAATGAAACAGAAAATACTGCCGTTTGGCCATCTTCAGACGTTTCCAGAATATCAGAAACATCCACGTTGACTTTTCCGGAAGCTGATTCCGGGACGACGATTTCTTCGTGATTTACTGGATTTTCTGGCGACGGATTATTTTCATTTGGATCGGTATTCTGTGGAGGAGTATTCGAATCTACGACACCATTTTTATCGTTGTCTTCACAAACGAGTGTGCGAGTTTCCGCAAGATTTGCATAGGTCGAGTCCACACTGCTCGTCGTAAACACAACTGTCACATAACGATCCCCAAGAACATCGTCATTTAAACAGGATACTCGAATACTTTTTCCATAATTCCAGTCATCCGGACGAATGGTCACCGACGTTTCACTGAAAGCGACCACTCCATTCTGAGTTGTCTTCAGATTAATAGTCACCGGAGCTGATGGTCTGACATTCAGTTTGACGACGAAATCACCGGAAATGCCATTTTCCTGCAAATTTATGACTGTTTCAGGCTGTACAATCAGGGCCTTTTCACCCTCTGGGCTTTCACCATCCACCCCACATCCTGCCATGCAGAGACAAAGAAATAATGCCCAGATTTTTTTGTTACACATGTCCCCTCCAGATTGACATCAGGTATCTGTCCCGACATATGTCGGGGGTGACCCACTACTCAAACTGAAGACAAAATTCCAGTTATTTTACATTTTTTGTTTTTCAAAATTATGCATCTTTATCAAAGTATTTCATTTCTGTTTTTGGCGAGGGGGCAAATGATGTTGTACAAAATTAATTGACACTCTTTCTGCAAGGATTCTGTAAAACAGCAGAAGCCGGATGGAAAACTCTATGTGTCTGCAATCTTCGATTGTTATGATTCAGCTGCTCTGGGACTGGCAATGGATACGAATATGAGGGCTGAAATGTGTTAAGACCGTTGATAACGCAGTAATGAGATATCCTGAGCTTCAATGTTCTATGCTGCTCAGAAAAAAGTGGTTTAATTCAATACCTTGTTAAAAATGTGTCAACCAGTTTTGACAATTTCACATATTTGTGTCTTAATTTTTTATCATTGCTGTCGTTCATGTGACGTCGTTCACTTGTAAACTCGTCATTCTTTAACAAAGTCATTCAGAGGTGTTCATGAAAAAATTCATTTCCAGTCGTTTAGAAAAAGCTGCTATCGCGGCTGCCATGACCGTTCTGGTTTCCGGTATTTGTCTTGCCGGCAGCGATGCTTCCGCCCAGTCACCTTTTTCCCTTATTAAAAAAGGCGCATCGATGGCCGAACAGGCCCAGAAAAAACAGGAAGAACATGCTAAAAAACAGGCAAGTGATTACAGCAAAGCGCTCTATAAGGATTGTAAGGAAAATCACGTCAACTGCGATCTTTTCGTGGAACAGTGCAACTGCAAAGACGTTATTTATTCAGACTGCGAGGAAATAAAAGGAAGGGTGGTCTTTGAAAAAGAAGAAATGGCTCGCGATGCGGTTGAACTGAAAGGCATTCCATATGTTACCAGAGATTTCAAACTCACACCGCAGGAATTGGAAGCTGAAAATCAAAAGAATAAAAAATGTTTTGAAAGCCTGACGATGAATTCATCCGCAATCGAAACAAGACGAGCAGAAGCTTACTTTACACAGGTCGTTGTCAATGATCTCAGCCATGGTAAGTTTCCCCTCGACTACTATTACGATCAGAAAATCATGGGGCAATACACTATCTTAAGACAGCTTCTCACGACTAAATACAACAGTTCTCCTGTGCGGGATAGTAGGGGTGACCTTGAGAACTGCAAGAATTTTGCCGAGGGTGACAGCACGAATGATACCCGAATCAATGACATTAAAGAAAATTTTAAACCCTATCATCAGACTGAAGAATTCCAAAATGCATGCAAAACCTTCAACAAGCTGGTTAATTATAGTGATAAACGTGGATACAGAAAAGGTTACATGCTTGATCCAAGAAATGATATGGCGTACCACGTCGGCTATAGTGTAGTTGCAACGGCAACCGGCAAATTTACATTCAAATTCCCCAGACGATATCATGTCGCAAACACGAATGAATACGAGTGGCGATATCAGAGTATATCTGCTTCACCCGGTTCTCTTCTTAATGGCCTGGATGCGCTGGATGCCCTCGAAACGTTTGGTTCCGGCGCTCTGGAAATCGATACGTCTTCCCTGACTAAGGATGATACAAATTATCCAAATGATCCTTATGTTCAGCCGTCTCTGGATGAACTCGTTAAGCGATATCAAAAAATCGCTGCAGAATGCAAAGACAGCGTTTCCTGTCGCGCATTCGCTCTGAACCGTATCCTCGAAAAACGAAATGCCCTTTTCGTCGCAAAAGGTCACAATCTGAATGATCCCCGACTCATGCCGAAGGATGATGCTTCACTTCATACCGAGGAATTTAAGAAATTCTATGACAGCATTCCTGCGGATATCAGGAAAGGTTATATGAATTATACGGTGCCTACGGCTAAGGAAATTGGTGATTTAAAGAAAAAGCTTGTCGAAGAAGCGTGGCAGGAAAACGAAGTTGTCATGACCAAAGCCGGTATGCACGATTCTCAGGCTGAAGCCGTCATTAAAAATGCATTTCTGGATAGAGCACCCGATCTGAAGGTTAAAAAAGTCGTTCTTCTTGACACATGGGCCGTTTACACAAATGACTTTGGTATTCCAACAAGAAAAGGAACGGAAGGTCGTGTGTATATTCAGGATCCCTATCGAAAGAATGGCACGCTCAAATACAGGTATGACATCACTGTGTTTCGGGATCATCAGGGCGGCGGAAAATATGAATCGCCCTATGTCAATTATGTTGAGGGCGATCCAAGCGAGGTCACTCTTTCAAATTACTCAAGGGTAGATGGCTTTAAATAGTTTGTTCTGATGGAACTTCGCCTATTGCCCTGCGGGCAATACGGCTTCGACGACCGGCTATTTTGCTTCGCAAAATACGCCGGTCGAACTTTATAGGTGCGCACCTTTTCGCTTCGCTCAATACGGCACG
>JAZRWV010000370.1:0-14879 GCA_045599925.1 Myxococcota bacterium | reverse complement strand
ATCGAGGCGTCGTTTATCCGAAGGCGTTGAGTTTGCTTCGAGCAGAAGGAGTTTTAAATGCATTTTGTTGTTGCCGGCTGCTTTATACAAATTTCTCGCGGCATCGAAGCTTTCTGCACGACCGCTCCACGTTTTGACGGCAACTTGATAGGATTTGAGGGCTTCGTCAGGACGTTTGAGTTTATGCTCAAAAATCTGACCGCAAACATGCCAGATACCGCTTTTTTTCTCGGGATTTTCTTCGTTATCGGCAACGATTGTGAGCAGTTTAATCAAGTGATGCCAGTCAGCAAGGGTAGGATATTCGTCATACAAATCGATAAGTTTTTTCCAGCTGTGTTTAGCTTCCAGGCTGCTAGCCAACTTTTGAAAAAGTTCACGATTGGTTGGATCATTTCTTAAAGCTTCCTGAAGCGCTTTTAGTTCGTCGTTCATGGCATCCCCTAGGCAATATTGAACTATGGTGCATTGGCACCCAAAAATGCGATAATGTTCTATAACATCCAAAATTTGCATTCAAGCAAAGAGCGACTAAACTGCATTTTTCACGTTAAAAAAATGATGATTTGTCTAAAAATGTCACCAAATGTGGTTTGGTGTGGTTTGGTGTGTGCAAGCGATTAAAAGCAGGCCGGGCGTATTGTGTTTTTCACAATAGCACGGCCGAAGTCAGGCCGTATTGAGTGCAGCGAGATAGGCCGACCAGAATAAAAAAGATAAAAAGTGTCGAGAAAATGACTGGATGAAGTCTTGACATAAGCGATGGTTTTGCGAGAAAATAAGATTTGTTTTTGAGGGCTGAAAATTTGCCCTGTTAGTGACCATCAAATGTGAGTGATTACATGCCGGACGAGTCGAATGCTTCGCGCCCAATACGCACGACGACAACACGGAGAGGTGCCCGACGCGGATTGCGCCGTTCCAAAACGCTTGCAGTTCGAGGTTTAACCCGCGAAAAAATAGAAGAAGCGCAGTTGATTTTTCAGGCGTTTGAGCAGTTTCGGCCGCGTTCTCGTGGCGATTGCCGCAATGCGCCGCGTCCGTGTCCGTGGGTTTCGTGCAAGTATCATTTGTACCTGGATATCGTGCCGCAGTCGGGTTCAATCAAGATGAATTTCCCCGATCTTGAAGTATGGGAAATGACAGAAACCTGCGCGCTTGATGTGGCCGACAGAGGCGGAATTACGCTTGAAGATGTCGGCGTTCTTCTCAATCTGACTCGTGAACGCATTCGTCAGGTGGAACGCAGCGGAATCGACAAACTTCGGGCCGCCCTTGGCGATGAGGCCGATGAGGATCTCTTTGCCGAAGAGGATGAGGAAGCCGCGGACGATGACGAACTCGACGATTATTCCGATGATGACGACGATATGAATTCATAAAAGGAGACGGTTTTGGCCGTCTTTTTTTTGCTCGCTATTTCTTCGAAATACGCTCGCGGCTCAGCCTATCGTGCCGATACGGCTTCGCTTTTTATTACGCATTTCAAGGCATGTCATCGATAAAGTCGATCTCATTCGCCAGCTTACGGATGTTTGAGCTTCGCAATTTCTCGCCATGGGACTGAATGAAATTCAGTGCATACGTCGGCATGGGCAGACAGATGCCGATGGCAGGAAGACGACGTTTTTTCAGTATCTGGGATATCTGGCTGAGGGCATTGTCGTCCATCTGAACAGCGAAATCAGAAAACCACAAGAGATTGGCATCCGGAGACTGGAAAACTTTGGCGAGGAGTTTGGTTGCCGGCGCGAGTTTAAGCTGAGGCGGATTAGGCATAAGAGATGGCTGTGGCATCCGGCATCGTTTACGAATCAGCGAAATGAGCATGTCCTGGTAGGTCGAATTCATTATTTTATCAGCTTCATCGCGTTTGCCATTATCAATGGCCTGAAGAGCCAAATCGGATTTTGCCCAGTTTATAAGGCCTTTGAGATCGATTTTTTTGTCTGTTTTTGTGGTGGATGAAAAATCGACGCCTTTATACAGCTTGAAATCCTCGTAAAGCATCTGAGCGGCGAGGTTCCATGTGATGGTTTTGTCCTTGCTGGCTTCCGAAGGCGGCTGCCATGCGAGCGCGTTTAAAAGCCAGGATTTCAGCCGACTGTTGATTTTATTGGGGGAGACGTGATTTGCGATCATTTCTGCATGAAATTCATCATAAACGATTACCGTGACCGAAGTGAATGAGGAGATGCTGTTGAGCAGCATGGAGAGAGAAGCTCCGAGATTGGACTTGAAATCGGGTCTTGTCAGTCGCATCTGGGGACCGGAATCGATGAGACAAATGAGCGATTTGTCAGCAGGTTTTGTGTGTTTCCAGACCTGAAGTTCGTATGTTTTGGCGTAATACCGCCATGCAATCATCCTGGCGGCATCGGAATTCTGATATGGACGAATCGTGTCGATTTCTGCGTCACATTCAGAGGAAGACAGTCTGCTCTGGAGCTTTCCTTCGAGTATAGGAAACAGATTTTGAGCATGTTTATGGACGAAATCTGCTGGGACGACCTGAATTTGTTTTTGCAGTTCGTGGTGTTCTTCGGCAAAAAAGCATCGCATCGGCGATGAGATAAGAAATCCGATACCCAGAAGATTAGCAGGTCCGACCTGTGCTGTTTTGGCATGAAAAGTCAATGTGGCTGTTTCGCAGGGACTGATTTGAATGGGCTCATCGGTCGGAGTCTGAATGCGAATGTTGTCGGTTGTCGTCCATCGGATGGCATTGATATACAGTGCAATGGAAAGGGGATTGCAGATCGTGAGAGTGATGACAAATGGCGTTGTTTCTTCGACTGTTTCTGATTCCAGGCCGATCTCGGTTTGAACGTCTTTCTTTCTCAATGCTCGCCATTGCAGAATGGCAATGGAATGATCGGTGGCCATGAGAAGTGCAATTGCAGCGGCAGCCGCTGCGAAAAAGAGAACGAAATCTGCAGCGGAAAGCAGATGACAGATGAAGCATAAAGTTCCGCAGGCGATAAACAAACTGAATGTGCAGATTCCGCGTTTGTTGAGATAGGGTGGATTTTGTGCACAATCATGAAGCAGGATGTCGCTGAAGTCGGAAGTGTTTTGGGGCATGAGATGGTGCAATGTGCAATATGCAATGTAGTGTAATGCGAAACGAGCAACGAACAACGAACGAGGCATGTGTTTCGTGTATTCTTTACCCCCGTTTGAACTGTTATTTGTTATCACAAAAGGGGAATAGATGTTGCCTTTTTATGGTATGATGGGCTAAAATTTAGTGCCATATTTTGGTGGCCGTTATTAAGGGAAAACGGATGGGCGAAAATTTTCAGTCAGGCAAGACACAGGCAATCGATCTCGATGAGTTGCATGTCGAAGCAGCGAACAGACCGTCAGAAATGCGAGTGCGCGGTGAATTCGAACTTGATAAATGGGGCGATGATCCGTGGGCGAGCACAGAAGAGAGCCGCAAGAAACGACGCTGGGCAGAAGATGATCGCTGGTCTGGGGATGACGAAGACAAGAATGTGCAGTCGGAGCAGAAATGGGAATCTGATGAAGAGGCTATGAAAGCCGGCTGGCAGGCACCTAAACGCGGAGATGTGCTTCTTGCAAGTGAAGGCTGGGATGACTGGGATAACTTTGGAGGTGCACCGAAAGAGCTCGAACAGGAACAGGAAAGCAAGGAATTTGGCGGGTTCCGTCGAGTTCAGGCGGCCTCTCAATATGCACAGGTAGATAACAGTAATTATGTGGACGGTCATGCGCAGCGCGATGATCTTTATCGTTCAAAAGAAGCCTTTGGTACGTCAGGTGTCAGGGAACGAAAAGGCGATCCGTATGCGGATGTGATGCAGCAGGAAAGTGCACCAATGCCGGAAATGAAACCGGTAAGTGACTGGGAAGAGGATGTACCATCCGCCAATGCTTCATCCCGGAATAAGGCGTCCACAGAAGAGGAAGATATGAGAGCGAGTGCAAAAATATCGAATTCAGCGATGACAGGAGATGATATTCCCGGTGTAACCAGAGCATCGATAATCATCTTTCAGGTAGATACAGAGCCTGTGATATTTGAATTAAAAAAGATGGTGACCTCGATAGGTCGAGGCCTTGATAACATGGTCATTTTGAATGATCAGTATGCAAGTCGTCGTCATTTGACCATCAATTACGTGGGTGGGCGCTTTGAACTTTATGCCCTGAGTGTTGATAATCTGGCGAGTGTGAACGGGTATCCGATTCGTCACGTGGTATTGAAAAACAACGATCAGGTTGAGATTGGAGCGACTCGCATTAAATTCGTTCTGGGGCCGATTTCTGATGAGCACATGAAACTTGGCGCACCTGTAAATGGTCGTCCAATGCACCTGGATCCGCCGCCTCAGGAAGTCCGTTCTTTAAAGACAACCCGTAAAAATCTGATTCTTTTGATTTCGGTCGTCAGCGTCATCGTCTTTTTTGTGATTGCATGGCTGATCTTGATGTTTATTTCCAAAGACGTCAAAGATGTTACCGTGGTCAACAATTCAACGAAGGTGGATGTTAAAAGTGCGGAAGGTATGAATGCCGGTGATGATTCTGAGGCTCCAAAAGAGGATGGTGCAGTAGAAGAGAGTAAGAATGAGGTGCATGATATCAAGCTTGAGCGCGAGGATACTCAGCTTCTTGAGGGCATGATTGAAGCTTATGGATTGGGAGCTTCACGATATCATTCGAGCAACGGAATTCCCTCTGGCGATAAGATTAAAATTGAAATAACGACAACCCCTTCGGATGCTAGAATCTATAGTAAAGATGGGTCTTTGCGAGGCACAACCCCCTATTCTACAGTCGAACGCGTTCGAACAAAACGCAGTGAAGTATTGACGATTCATAAAGATGGATATCTTGAAAAGACCATTGATTTATCAATGGATATGGATTTTATTGAATCGATAACGCTGGAGCAGGAGGCTCCACCTGAGCCTCCTAAGGTCGAAAAGCCCAAACCCAAGCCTAAACCTAAACCCAAGAAGCCGAAAGGTGGTGGCGGTTCAAGACCTGGTGGACGAATCATTATTTAACCTTGCAGCCCTGCATTTTGCAGGGCTTTTTTATGTCCGGATGATATGGATATGATATTTCCTTCATGGAAGACTCTTGAACTTCGTGCAAAAGCACTTGAGGAACTGCGGCATTTCTTTAATGGCTTGGGGTATCTCGAGGTAGAAAGTCGTGCGATGCGCAATACGACAGCAACGGATCCCTATATCGAAAGTTTTAAAACGAGCTGGTCCGGGTGCGATTGTTATCTTCAGACATCTCCGGAGTATGCGCATAAAATCCTGTTGTCCCGTTATCGGCATCCAATATACGAAGTGGCCCGAGTTTTTCGCAATGAACCTCATGGTCTTTTGCATCGACGGGAGTTTACCCTTGTTGAATGGTATCATCCTGAATGCGATTATCGCGACATGATGGATGAAACAGAGGCTCTTGTTCGCACGATTAGCCGATGTTTGGGGACGAAGTTCTGGCATTCCGATGCACGTGAAAATAGTCATCCGATTTCGGTTGATTCAGGGTTTGAGCGACTCAGTGTGGCAGAAGCCTTTAAACGATATGCCGGTTTTTCGCCCATTGGCATGGACAAGCCTGCTCTTGTGGAAGCCGCAAAGAAAGCCGGTTCGCGTGTCAGCATTGACTGGAGCTGGAATGACATCATGAACTGCGTTTTGGTGGATTGTGTGGAACCAAAACTTGGCATGGATGGTCCGACATTTTTAATGGATTATCCGGCTTCCATGGCGTCTCTGGCAACAGTGCGAGGGGATGTTGCAGAGCGGTTTGAACTTTATATTTGTGGAATAGAGCTGTGCAATGGTTATTCAGAGCTGAATGATGCAGAGGAATTAAAACGCCGATTTGATGAAGACAATTTGGAACGTACACGGCTTGGGCTGGATGTGCTTCCGGATGACAATGCGTTATTGCAGGCACTGCCTGCCCTGGGCAAACTTGGCGGAAATGCACTTGGTTTTGAACGTTTATTGATGCTCTGTCTTGGATTGAATGATATGGGCGAAGTCATGATAGAGTGCTGATATTCGGACAAGAGGAAAGCGGTAGTTTGTCATGAAGAAGTCGCTATATTGAGATTTGGATATTGTGATGACACAGGAAAAAAAGTGGCAGATTCGGTTTGATACAGGGACTCTGGTTGTCGAAGTTTCGGCGGAGGACCGCGAAAAAGCTTCAGCAATTTTGCCGAATTTTGTATGGGATGGACGAGTTCAGGCATTTCGCGGTCAGGCATTGAGCTATCGTCGACTGATCATGCAATTGACGAGAAGTCAGATTCATTTCGACGATAATGCTCGAGATTATGTGGACGTTAAGTTTGAATTTCAGTTTAATCGCGTCCCATTTTATTATCAGAGCGAAGCTGTTGATGCCTGGGAAAAGAATGGCAGATGTGGCGTTGTTGTACTTCCCACCGGGGCAGGCAAAAGTTATGTCGCCCAGCTGGCGATGGCACGGGCGGGACGTTCTGTACTTGTTGTGACACCGACACTCGATCTCGTCGCACAGTGGCATCTCAATCTGGAACGGACTTTTGGAATTTCATGTGGAATCATTGGCGGCGGAACATACGATTTGAAGCCAGTCACTGTAACGACTTATGATTCAGCCTATATCCATATGGAACACATTGGGAATCGTTTTGGGCTCATTGTTTTTGATGAAGTGCATCATCTTCCGACGCAGACGTATGCGCTTGGGGCGCAGCATTCGATAGCGCCCTACAGGCTGGGGCTAACGGCAACGCCGGAACGTGAGTCGGAACTGACATATGAACAACTGCTGGGGCCTGTTGTTTATACACAGACGATTCGTGCTTTGGCTGGAGAAAATCTTGCGCTGTATGAAACCGTTCAGTTTGAAGTGGACCTCGATGACGATGAACGTGCGGAATATGAGGAATACAGAGCTTGTTATTTGAATTTTGTGCGAGAAAACCGCATTCGCGTGGGGACTCAGAACGGATGGACTGAATTTTTGCGTTTATCTTCGCGAAGTCAGCAGGGAAGAGCCGCTCTTCATGCCCATCGTGCTCAGCGCTCCATCACTCAGCATTGTCGTTCAAAACTGAAACTGCTCAACGAACTCCTCGCCGAACACCGAAACGATCGAACGATTATTTTTACGGCGGATAATGCGACAGTTTATAAAATCAGCAGAGAATACCTGATTCCAGCCATTACCCATCAGAGCCCGGTGAGAGAACGCAGGGCTATTTTAGAGGGATTTAACAGCGGAATTTATCCCGTCGTCGTGACGAGCAAAGTGTTAAATGAGGGGGTGGATATTCCGGCTGCAAATATTGCGATTGTTTTGTCGGGAAGTGGGTCTGTGAGGGAGCATGTGCAGCGGCTTGGTCGTATCCTTCGTGCCGCAAGCGGCAAGACTGCAATTCTGTATGAGCTCATTGCCCGAAATACATCGGAGACTTTTACCAGTGAAAAAAGACGCCAGCACGATGCTTTTTGACGAACCTGGATGCAATGCGGTGCATAAATGCACCACGTGAATGTGGACATTATTGGACTTTAATCGTTACGGATGTACTGATGCCGTCCCGGTAATAGGTGAGAGTCGATGTTCCGGAGGCAACCGCCGTTATCTGGTTGCTATTGATGTCAAAGAGTGACGGATTGGAAAAAGTCATGTTCTGCTGATAGCGATTAAGTGTTATTTTTTGGACTTTTGAGCTCACAAGTGTTGCTTCAATGGTGATGTTCTGAATTTGTTCGCCTACAGAGAATGTGTAGGAGGATGGGTTTGCTCTCAGGGCTGTGACGTATTCGCCGGAGACGAAGTAATCCCACCAGTTGTTGGAATATCCGTCTGATGTATATCCATCAATATGCGGGAAAAGACCAAACCACCAGCGATGATGCAGTCTTGCATCGGATGCAGTGCCGGTAATCGGAGCATTCAGATAAGCAGTCGTTGGATTGAAGTTTTTAGTCGACGCTTTGTTCGTCATATCGGGATAGTTTTCCCATTCCTGCCATTTGCTGGGAACAGAGAGAGCAGATGTATTTCTCCACTGATAATCTTCTGTGCTGTTTGGGGAGTAATGCATGTTTCCCGCACCGGTGAAACCCGTTTTTTTGCTGGTGTTTTCCCATTCCGTCAGCATGAATCTCTGCCAGAGGTTGAGTTTGGCATAATTGCTTGATGTGATAGTTGTACTTTTGGAATTCCATTGAAGAGGGTTGTAATTGTTGCCCATGGTTTTGGAAAAGACATTGTTCATGAGATTTTCCGTGGCATGTCCAAAGCACTCGAAATTGACATCCGGTCTCGAGATGGAAACGTTCATCATGCGGAACAGTTCTGAATCCTTGGGCTGTTCCGTTCCATTGATCCAATAGGCATTTCTGCCGACCAGGACGGATTCGAAGATTTTGGTGATGTCGACATTGACAACCCAGACTTCGTTGAATTCGCCACTGTTTCTGCGGCTTAAAAGATTAAACTTATTGATGTAGTGGTCGTAGTCAAAAGAGTAGTCTTCAAAATCATTCCAATGGCTGCTGAAGATTGCGGAATACCAGCCATCTTTCATGATGTTGAGCCAAGTCGTTTCATCGTATTGATGTGCCGATTTGCCACTTGAAAGTTTTGTGGAGGATTTGTGTACGGAAAAAGCATTGGTTTTTTCAGTGCCGACGATTTCGACTTTTACGGTGTTGTGTGAACTGAATTCGATGTCTTCGATGAGTTCATCAATGGCCTGCTGCTTATCCTGGCCGAGACATTCACTGGCTGTAATGCCCTTACAGCTTCGTCCTTCGACAGTTCCTTTGGTGAGAACAGGGTCGATATCGATGATGAGAACTTTGAGCACACGGTTGGTGACACAGGCGGCAGTTTCGTCTGATATCTTGCATTTTTGGGTGGATTCATCGCAAATTTCGCTGACTGCAAAAATGCCGTCATAACCGCATGTCATCACGGTATTGCCCTGGCAGTAAGTCGTTCCGGGCTGACAGCCGCAGGATGCCGAAGAACCATTTTCGATGCAGACTGGTGTATCCGGGGTTTGCGCACAATTCTGAACTGTTGTAAAGCTGTATCCGTCACTGCAGGTTTCGAGGATATTGGCATTGCATCGGCGCGTGTTGATTTGGCAAATCGGCGTATCGGGCACGCAAATCCAGTTGGTTTCGCTGCTGCAATGCTGATTTTGGGGACAAGCCGGACAAGCCGGTGTATCGGGCACGCAAATCCAGTTGGTTTCGCTGCTGCAATGCTGATTTTGGGGACAAGCCGGACAAACCGGTGTATCGGGCACACAAATCCAGTTGGTTTCGCTGCTGCAGTGCTGATTTTGGGGACATGCCGGACACGTTTTGGGAACACATTCGCCGTTTGTACTGTCATCACAATACTGATCGGGCTGACAGACAGGGCATTCGTCCGGAATGCATTTCCATTCGGTATCGTCATTACAATGCTGTCCTGCCGGGCATTCGGGACACGTATTTTGAATGCATTCCCAATGGGTTTCTTCGCTGCAATGCTGATCTTTATCGCATTCCGGACATTGATTTGTAACAGACGGCTGAGTTCCTGAGCCGCAATGTCCGTCCTTGCATTGTGCTGATTTGCAAAACTCGTAGGATATGCAGGATTCGCCGTCTTCCAGCAATGTATCGCTGTCAAAATCGAAGCATTTTCCTTTGGCGTAAATCTGACCTTTGCTGCATTTGGAGCAGAAGTCTTCATTATCTATAGTCATGCAGTAGGGAAAATCCTGAGGACATTCACCGGACTGAATGATTTCTTCACTGATTTCATCGCTGGATGCTGGATGAAAATAATCGTTGCGGATATTTCCCTGGATGTTGTTACATGAATTGTCTGGAATATTGATGAGCAGGGTGCCACTGTCAGAACAGCCGGCAGAACAAAGGGCAATTGTGCAAAGGATGGATATTCGCAGACAGTGTTTCATAATCATTCCTGGAAGAAAAAGTCGGTCCGAAATGGCGAAGCAGGCCGATATGATGAATATTTTTGGCATTTTAATGGCTTGAAGTCAATTCAACTTCGAAGAGGAAATGTGTGTGATGCGGCACACCACAAAAAGGGAAGGTCAGGCGTATGGCAAAGCCATAGCCTGACCAGGCCGGACGTATTGCCGCAAGGCAAAAGGCCGGCACCATGAATGCCATCATTAAAAGAATGTGAAAAACTCGAATACGTGTTACAAGACTTTTCCCATTTATGGAGGTGGTTATGCGAATCAGTATCAGTCTTAAGTGGACAGTCAGTGCCGTTGTTATCGTTATCCTGGTGATTTGTGTTTATGCGTTCTTTATGCTTCGCGATGTGCAGACGAGTGTGGAGAATGAAACTGCGCGTATTGAGCACATTCAGCTTCAGGCACTTGATGAAATCGGTTCACAGACGACGCGTTACATCAGTCTTCCTGCTTCGAGTCTTCTTTATGACAATGACAAGTCCGGACTGACGAACCTCCTGAGTCCTGTTGTTGAAAACAAGGACGAAAACAACCGATATTTTGCGATTTATTCGACGATTATTGATCCGAACGGGCGTGTCTGGGTTGCCGCAGTCCATAAAGAATATGAGACATTAAAGATGTCTGGTGCCCGATTTTTTGATCGCGGGCGCGAAGAGCCTGTCATTGATGAAGTTCCGTCGAACTGGATGAAAAATGAAATAAAATCCAAGCAACTGCCTGCAACAGATAATGTTGAACGCGAAGTTAAAGTAAAAGACGGTTCGACGAAGACGCTCAATATTCGTCAGTATACCCATGCCATAGAAGGAAATGGCGAGGTTCAGGGGTATTTGCTCATTGGGTATTCGATTGACGGATTGACCGAAGAAATCGATGCCATCAAGGCTCAGGGGGAAGTTCGCAAAGAAGAAGCCATTTCGAGGGCAATGTGGCTGGCTTTGATCGCCATTATTGTCGGGCTGGTCATTGCCGGTGTTCAGGCAATTCTCGTGACGCGCAACATTAAAAAGCTGACAAAGACGGCAAATCAGATTGCAAGCGGCGATCTTTCGGTCCGAAGCGATGTCCATTCGCACGATGAAATCGGTCAGCTTGGCGAGCAGTTCAATGTCATGGCGGATCGCGTTCAGATTCTGATGGATCAGACCGAAAAAGACGCCATGAAGAAAAAGGAACTCGATATCGCCTGCTCGATTCAGAAGACGCTTCTTCCTCCGGATGGGCATGCACGCTGCGGTTTTGTGGATTTGAACGGATATTTTCAGCCGGCAAGTGAATGTGGTGGTGACTTCTGGAGCTATAACCTGCTTCCGGATGGCTCCGTGCTTTTGACGATTGGCGATGTGACGGGGCATGGTGTGCCTTCGGCCATGATTACGGCATGTGCGAAGAGTGCGCTTGATACGATGCTCAACATGACGACCTCTCAGGGAATCAATCTTCCGCAGATGATGGCGAGCTTGAATGCCGCAATCTGTCAGGCAGCGAAAAGGACGCTGTTCATGACATTTTTGGCCGTACGAATCACCCGTGATGGCCGAACGGCTGAAATCGTCAATGCTGGACACAATTTCCCGCTTCTGATTCACGATGGCAAGGTTCAGGGCGCTGTTGCCCGTGGTGAAAGATTGGGTGACAATGATCGGGCAACTTATGAAATGAGCCATGTGGCACTTGTTCCCGGCGATATGCTTCTGCTTTTCACCGACGGTCTGATCGAATACGCAAATGAACAGAATGCGGAATATGGTGAAAAACGGCTTCGCAAGGTCATTGCGCCTCTGGGCGCGGCCGGTGTAGATGATGCCATGAGCTGTCTTTGGGCTGATTTCCAATCTTTCTGCGGAAATGCTCCGCAAAATGACGATATTACATTGTTGTTCGCGAGGGTATAATGGATGCAGGTATTCTCTTGAGTGCTGGCTTTGGGACGAGGCTTAAGCCTCTGACGGACAGAATTCCAAAGCCTGCAGTTCCTTTTCTCGGGCATCCGATGATCTGGTATGCCATGAGGGCAATGAAAACAGCCGGAATTCATCAGATTGCTGCGAATGTTCATCATTTGCCGGATGAAATGTCGAGATGTCTGGCCGAATGTGCGCATGAACTCGGCATTCATTCGCCTGCGATTTTTCGTGAAAATGGCGAAATTCTTGGTACAGGTGGTGGCGCACGCTCGTGCATGCAACTTTTGCCCGATGCAGAACGGCTTGTCATTTATCATGGCGATGTCCTTTGTGGTGCCGATATTCAGAAAATCCTTCAGGAACATAAAAATTCAGGGGCCGATGTCTCGATGGTCGTCGCAAAACGGCCTGAAAATTCGAAGCTCGGGATGATTGGCGTCTGTCGGCATCAGGTTGTGCAGATTCGCGACTGGAAGGATCATCGTTTTGAGCATGAAATGACGGAACCTGCGTGTTTTACTGGCATTCATGTGGTTGAAAGGCATTTTTTGGAACGCCTTCCATCCGAACGTTACGTTTGTCTGGTCACTGAAATATATCGGGAAATGCTGGAGAATGGCCGCGATATTCATGCTGTGATGACGGATGCCTATTTTGCCGATATTGGCACGCCTGAAACATATTTTGAAGCTCAACGCGAGGTTTCTGCGCATCCGGAAAAACTTCCCGGGGCTTCTCGCGATGTTTTCCCTCCTGTTCTTCTTGATGATTGGGAAACTTTGTGTCATAATTTTATAGATGTTTTGGCTAAGGAGACTTGATATGAACGAAAATAAAAAGATTAAAAAAGCTTACAAAGCACCGAAAATTGAACGCCTTGGCAAATTGAGTACTCTGATTCAGGGCGCATCCGGCTTGAGAAAAGATACGTTCCCGCAGCCGGGTACAAAAGCCTGATTCGGTTGATGTTTGGTTTTGAAAAGCATCCGGGACTTTGTGTTTCGGATGCTTTTTTTGTGGCGAGGTCTTGTGCTGGCGCACTACGGCCTCTGGCCCCGGCTATGTGCCATACGCCGGGGCATCATGGTGATGATGATGTCGACTCGGTTTTCTCATTCTGCGGTGCCAGGATATCAGATCCCTTCCACGGATAGAATGACGCAGGCAAAGCCTGCGTTTATCGACACTTTTTGCCTTAAATATTGTCTGGCCGGCCTCTGGAATGCTGCTTCTTCAGCTTTTGCACTCGTCGTTCCATGGGCCCTCGTCAAAGTGATTGATGACGGCATTGCACCCGGCAGGATGCAGATTCTGTTCATCTGGCTGGGGGTTGCTGCCGTTTCTCAGTGTCTTTCCGGAATATTTCGATATATCGGTAATTGTCGGGTTGCTGCTTATGCTCTGGATGCCGAGAAAAAAAGCATCATGTCACTGTTTTCCAAAATGATGTCTGCGGATTTGCGGGCTTTGCCCGAACTCGCCCAGGGGCAGGCGATGGGGCAGATCGTCTTTGCTTCCAGCAGTGAAAGACACTTTTTTGAAGTCATTTATACGCAGGGAATGACTCTTCTGGTTGCAGGAATCGGGACTGCCGCTGCACTTTTCGCTCTTTCATGGCAGATCGCGTTGTTCAGTTTGCTGATTTGTCCGGCAGCGGCAGGCCTCTGGATCTGGATGAAGAAGAAAATCGGGCCCGCAGTGCGCGATGAATACGAAAATCGCGAGTCACTTTATCGCCAGATCGTCGACATTTTCCGCGCGATGACTTCTATTCGCGCACTGCGGCTGGGAGACCGGTTTGCCGCCAGATTTGAAAAAACATGCGATAAAAGTCGGGATGCAGCCTGGAATCTTGAGAAAAAGATGGCGGTTCAGGGGCCGTATTTCGATGTTTTTCAGGCTTTTGTGCTCATCGCTGTTTTCGGATTCGGTGGTTATGCGGTGACTCAAAATGCCGTTTCTATCGGAGCTTTAATCGGTTTTCAGATTTATCTTTCGAGATTGTTTGGACTGATGCGAAGTGGAACGGGTATTTTCGGAGCTTGGCAGCAATATATCGAAGGAAGAGCCAGAGCTTTGGATATTCAGAATCTGCCTTCGGCAGATGATGTTCACTTTGAATCTGCCGGCAATTGTGAAGTTCTTCATCTCGATAAGGTGTGTTTTGCATTTGGTGAGCATTCGATTTGGAAGGATGAAACACTCGTCATTCACAAAGGGGAACGAAAAGCCCTTCTTCTTCCTTCTGGAGCCGGAAAAACAACACTCGCCAGATGCATTCTCGGACTTTATCCCATTTCGTCCGGAAGTATTGCCATTCCTGAGGGAAATCCTAAAAAAATTGGCTTTGTTCCTCAGGAAAATGTTCTTTTTGACGGAACTATCCGCGAGAACATTGAACTGATGTCAGAGTCTCTTGAGGATGAGTGTTATCGCGATATCGTGAACACCTGCGGGCTTGAAGAACTGGTTGAACGATTTGAAGGTGAGAGTATCGGCGAACAGGGGGCTCGATTGAGCGGCGGAGAGCAGAGAAGGGTGATGCTTGCAAGGGCGCTGGCTTCAAAACCGGAACTACTCATCATCGATCAAATGGCCAGTGAGCTTGAACCTGAACTCTGTGCTCGGATATTTGATAGCATTTGCAAGAAATATCCGGAAATGGGGATATTTTATCTGGGACATCGCATGCCGGAGTGGTGAGGTCGGCAGGTGAATGCTGGAAATGAGAAAATGAAAAAAGCGCGGAAGAGAAAAGATTGAGGGAGACGGTGATTTATTTGGGAGGAAACCACGCTTTTCAAGCTGAAAGCGAGTTTTTCCCTCCATACCCCTTTCCTTGAAAGGCAATGCTGGGTACTTTTCATTGTATGAATGAATGTTTTGCTGCCAAAAAATGAGTTTCGATTTCGTTTTATAACAAATCCTTTATTCAGCGTTTCCCAAAGAAACAGACT
>JAZRWV010000369.1:0-6125 GCA_045599925.1 Myxococcota bacterium | reverse complement strand
TAATTGCGGCGCATATTATTTTTTTAGGCTGATACTGGGCGCTACACCGTGTAGCATCTAGTATTTGCCTCAAATTCGAAAAAAAGAACAGCATTTTTTGAATTCCCCTGTTTTTTTCCTCCCCCCGGCTGAATAGTAACACATTTCGCAATTGGTGTTGATGAGTTCCTTGACAACAGGAACCATATCATCGCGATGCTCATTAAGAGGACGTATGCGCCGCATATTATCGTTCACAATGATATAATCATCCGGTCGATTGGCAGCGCATCGATGCCATTCTTCGATTTCTTTTGAGATGATGTTCAATATCTCCGATGCCTTAATCATGTTCGGCCTCCATTGAGTTGTGTCATAATATTTATTAATCGATTCTATTATACCAATCCTCGAGAACATTCTGAAGTGTTTCTCGAATGGTATATTTCTGTTTCCAGCCAAGACGCGTGATTTTCGAATTATCACCAAGAAGTAACGGCTCATCAGCCACTCTAAATAGTTCTTTGTTATGTATAACTTGAACATCTATTCCAGCAAGTTCAATTAATATATTTAAGATATCTTCAATTTTATGAGCATGTGCTGTGCAAATATTGTACGGTTCTCCAGGCTGACCTTTTTCGATGAGCAATTTCATTGCTGCAGTGCCATCACGTACGTCGATAAAATCTCTTGCCGTTTCAAGGTTGCCAACACGGATTATCGGTTCAATCTTCCCTTTTTTAATTAAAGCCAATTGACGTGCAAAATTCTGTATAGCTGTCACAGGTGGATGCCCCGTGCCCACATGAATAAACATTCTTGGAAGGAAAACCTTCAAACCGAAATTGAGCGCATATTGTCTACCCAACATTTCTTCACCAGCTTTTGAAACACCATAGGGGGTCCAGGGAAGCAGTGGTCTATCTTCGCAAAGGGGACAATCATTTGGAGTAATGTTCCCATATTCTGCGCTTGAGCATGCCAAAAGCACTTTGACATCGGTGTTCAGTTCGTGAGCACAATATAAAACGTTCAATGTTCCAAAATAATTAGTTCGATGAGTCATGTATTCCATTTTCCATGATTCACCATTAAATGCCTGTGCCGCCATATGGATGATGATATCTGGCTTTAACGCCTTAAAAGTCTCCATAAGAGCGTCTCTTTCCAGTATGTCACAACGGATAATATTGGCAGGCTGAACTGCAGCGATTCTGCTTGCAGCACTATTTCTCGCCAAACCATACACTTCATGACCTTCACCTTGATAAAGTGACATGAAATGGGACCCCACCATGCCAGTACCACCTGTAACAAGTACTCTCATTTTCACCTCCTTGATTTCTTATATATTTTTATATAAGAAATTTTATATAGACTATTTCTTTGCATATTGTTCGTTCTGTTTTAATTTGAACAAAATTCTGAGTGCCCGAGTAACAGTACTCAATTTTAAAGATGAACTGCTCCCAATATAATGGATTGGTACCTCAATGCTGTTAAACATCCTGCAGTAATACCGCATTTCAGTTTGAAACATGTGCCCTTTCGACAAGAACCTCGAATAATCGAACTGCCGCAAAACATCCGCTTTAAATCCTTCAAACCCCGAAGTCATATCACGAAGTTTTGTTCCTAAAACAAGATTGGCCAAAATTGTACCGCCTCGGCTTAATAACCGCCTATACCAGGGCATATTGTCATCCATACCGCCATCAATGAATCGGGAGCCCCAAACGCAGTCGTAGCCCTGATCTAATAGTTCGATATATTTTGGCAATGATTCAGGCGAATGGCTTCCACCGCCGTCCATTTCGATAATGTAATCCGCGTTTCCATTAAGAGCTTCGACATACCCCTTCATATAACAAGAAGCAGTACCGGTGGATTCTTGAAAGAATACTTTATGAACGCGATGATTTGTTTTGAGTTCATAATCATCGATGATGGCTTCTGTGGAGTCATGGGAATATTTGTCGATAATGGGATAAACATAAAGATTCTCGAATGGAAGGGCTAGAATCCTGTCGAAGATATTCGCCATCGTGGCTTCTTCGTTTGCGACTGGCATGATTACGATGATTTTTTTCATTTTGACTATTTTACCTCCATAGTACGGCTTTATTTTTTATAAAGATAAAACCGCATTGTATATCCATTGTAATAATACGATTCAGCAATATCTATCAGTTTATATGACGTCCCAATAACCTCATCAAACTCATCCGGCTTAATTAGTGTTACTATGTAATCAATAATCTCATTTTTAATATAACCCAGCTGCTCTGATTCTGTATCATCTTCAGCTAAATCCATATTACAGAAATATTTAATTTTTGGATAAGTATTACTGTTTTTATTAAATCCAAAATCATAAGTACCAAAAATAAGAATATTAGCATTATCTGTTTGTTTTATCTTTTCAGAGAAACGAATTTGAGGCTGTTGTTGTTCTGTAAAAAAGAATGGATCACGGATTCCATAACCAAGGATTGCGCATACCGACAATGTACAGACACAGAAAAACAACCTGCGTACTGTATTTAGTTTTACTTCATTTGTACACGAATATGAAAAATATAAAAGCAATAGAGGAATAAACACATTCACCAATACGCGGATATGTTCTTTTAACCAGACTGGGTTGATTTTATCACCTAAAAGAGGACTTATTAATCCAAATTCGACAGAAACAAACATGTGAATTATCACCAACAGCACAGTAATAATCACTTTATTTGTGAACGAAGTCTTCATGTTTTTTAATGCAATTATGCCGAATGGAATGAAAACCTGCATCGGCATGGGATAGTAAGTCCAAAAGACTTTTAAGCAACATGAAGCAATAAAAGCTGTTATAAAACATGTCGCAAAAAATAATTTTATATTTGTACGTTCTGACTTTAGTAAATATACTGCACCAGATACAATGAACAAGAAGACAGCAATATCCTTATAAATAATATTCATAAGGGCATAGAAGTGCGCCATATAAGAACTTTCGCCATGCTTTCCAAAAATGTTCCCGACAAAATACACATGTGCCATATCACCAAAACTATGTGTTATGGCGCAGTATATCACCGTTGGAACGCAGGATATTGCAAATCCACCCAAGAACAGTAAAATTGTTTTACCGAGTCTTGTCAGGTTCTTTTGCGCGATATTCCAGACCACCACATAGATGGCCAGACCTGTGTAAAATCCAAGCAGCGCATATTTTGTCCAGAAAAGCATTCCGCATAACAGACCAGTAATGACGAGTTCTCTATTTGAATAGTATTGTTCATTTTTCAGACATCGCAACGTCACATAAAGACCATACATCGACATCCATAGATAGAGTTCCTCGACAGTACCACCGAACATAAATGTCGTCGATGTGCAAAGACAAAATTCCAAACAGAGCGCATACAGAAAAGTTCTTATTCGCCCAGCATCCTTATCATAAAGAAGAATGGTTTTTGTGCCAAAATAGACAAACAGCGCATTGGCGATGCATTCAAACAGATATAGCGTAAAATAGCTGTTTCCGAGTATATGAATTAATCCGTAAACAACAAATAGAAATGGACCTTTGTGCTCAAATATATCTCGATAGAGGACGAGTCCATGAAACATTGAATCTGTGATTGAAAAAAAATCATTTATATCACAATAATCGTTCATCGGGTAAATGAGCGAATTTTTTGAGCACACGAAAAGCAAAGCGGCTGAAATGATCAAGGATACAATAAACAACCTGCGATCATTGAATGTATTCGTATTGTTATCTTTGAGCCACTGCATGTTTCAACCGTAATATTTTTGTTATTATTTATCTTGGTATTTTGCTTTGTTGATTCACTGGTTTTGCACGTTGATTAAAATATGAAATGCCGCGCGTATTCGCGAAGGCGAATAGCGCGGCAAGCCAGTCGTATGCCGCCGGCATAGGCTGGCTACGAAGGCGTATGGCCGCAGGCCATAGCCTCGCCTCTAGAATTTATTATGTATATAAACATCATCGACGACCTTTCTTACGGTGATGGCATCGGCTTTCATTTTTGAAACAATGTCGGGGTGTTCGTGTGCAATATCGCGTCGCTGCGTTCTGTCGGTTTTCTCGAAAAGCTGGTCCGGGGTGCCTGATACAAATATGGCTGAATAGTCTTTATTTTCCAATGCGGTACTGCCGCTGCATGCCGCGTATTCGAAATTGTCTTCGTTGATTGCAAAGATCGAGTGGCCGAGATAACTGTTGTCGTCACAGATACCGGCAAGGTGAAGAATTGTTGGGGCAATGTCTGCGTGAGATGTGGCGATGTCGTATGTTCCTTCGGATATTGCCTGATTATCGGAGAGCACGATGAGCGGTACCCAGTTCATGTTATGTTTCATCGTGCCATAGCCCTGCATGACATTATTTTGCTTGCTGGCATATTCGCCAAATTCAAAACCGTGATCGCCTGTAATTATCACGATTGTATTGTGCAGAAGTCCTTCTGCGGCCAGGTTGGTCAGGAACTCCTGGATTGCGGCGTCGTCATAGGCGAGCGTTTCATACATGCGTTCAATGAGCGGCGCGTTTGGTGCCAACTTGGACGGCACACCTTCGGGGAGTTCGTACGAAACGTGATTGGTGATCGTGAGCAGGCTGCCAAAATAGGGCGTGCCGGATTTGACATTGTCCCGCACAAAATCGGCGAGTTTTGCAAGCGACTCGCGATCGTCACGGGAGCTTGTGCTGACAACATTTCCGTACCATCGCCTTGCCCATAATACTTTGTTGTCGAATTCGGTATTGCCGGACAAAACCATTTGCGTCGCATATCCGTGGGCACGCAGAGACTCGGGGAAGCCGGTGATTTTGGTATTCACAAAGTACTCGACGAGCTGACTGCTGTGTGGCGGAAGACCTGTGTGAATTGCCATAAACGCAAAAATGGTCGGCTGGCCGTTTGTAATATGATGACGATAAATTCTTGTATTAAGACTGTTATTTTTGATGAATTCAGCCGTTCCATCCGCAAGCGACTGGATAAACGGTGCATGCGCCGTCTTCATTTCGGGGTTGAGTGCGGGAATATCCCAGGCACGCAATGTTTCGGCAAAGATGAGAATAATATTGGGCTGCGTGCCGGTGACTGATTGGCATTGCCCTGTGTACTGCTTTTTTAATGGCGTTTTTGTATCATTGACAAACGACCAGTTGGGATCGGTATTGGCTGATTGCCACATATCCCTTATGGCATTGATATCTTCAGGCTGAATTTCCGGTGTTTCATCGACATAATCCGGAATTTTAAATAGATCTTTGGTCACCTGATACAAACTCGGCATCGACTGCATCTGGTAGGATGTCAGCATGAATTGTCGGTCGCCGTGATCATTCTCATTATAGAACGCAAGCACAAAATCTGCGGTCATGATTGACCAAAGGAGCACAAAAAATATCGACAATAGCGTTCGTTTGTTGCTGGCTTTTTCTGAGAATTTAAATAACGGTTTTCGCAGAAGAATTGCACCGACACAAAAAGCCATTGGAATTAGTACTATCCATACTGCCGAATATGCGCCGCGTGCATCTATGCTCAGGATATTGCCAAAGACCACGCCACCCTGCATCGGATTGTAGAACTGCAGATCGGCCAATGTATAATGCATGCCCGTGTAGCGCATGAACTCATGATCGGCATGAAATAGGATGATTGTGAGCGTGAAGATGATCGTCTGTGCGGTATAGAGAATATTTTGTATATTCCGCCTGCGAATAAATAATGAAATAATGAAAATTGGAAGCGAAATGACAAAAAAGGCTATTGCTGAGAAATAGATTGCTTCACAAAATAAATCTTGGCCAGTTGTTGCAAATCTATCTAGCCCGAATGGCAAGGTTCCTAAGTAATAGAATGCTTCTGTCACCATGTTGCAAATGATGGCCAATATGGTAACAACGAACAAAACTACCGGGAACATTTGCTCTTAATTTAGAGATATAAATTAATAGGATGATTTGTATGTTAAACGTGTAGATGGATAGCCATGAGGTGACTACCCACCTGAATGTTTGGCTCTGATTTCTACAAACCAGCGCCAGTTTAACTATTAACTAACTCTTCTTACCACTACTGACACCTGTCGCCGTTAACCCATCTGGTGCC
>JAZRWV010000368.1:0-3245 GCA_045599925.1 Myxococcota bacterium | reverse complement strand
CAGCCCTTAAGCGGGGGGCCGAGAAGGCAGGCGCCCTGTGGGCGGCTGGCATCGCAGAGCCCAGTGAACAAATGTGCCGGAACGAGTTGGAGAGCCGGAAGGCTCGGGAAACGAAGTTCATTTCATATTGTGAACTGAGTCTCCGGGGCAGAGCCCCGGCTGAGATATAGTAACGTCTTATGTTGCAGTTTGTTGCTAGATGATTGATAAAAAGCTGAAGATAAGGGATAATTCCCCCTGCAGAATGTTTATCAAAGAACAATCTGCGGTATTTGCTGCTATTGGGGGTAATCCTGCCGTATGATTTTTACTATTGCAATTGAACCAGATATCAAACTCGTTGAAAGACTCACTTTTCTTCAGGAAGATTTGGGAAAGATTATCGCTGCTCGCGGGGCTGATGCACGCTGGATTAAACCGGAACACATGCATGTTCCTCTGTTGTGTCTTGGTACACACGATAAAGGTGCTATTCCTGAGTTTAATGAAGTTCTTCACATCGTTGCGAAAGACATTAGTGTATTTCAGATGACGATAGCCGGAATCAGTGCTTATCCAACATCGGAATGCCCCCGTTTGATTCAGGCAGCTGCAGAATCGACGGATTTACTCAATGAAATCCGTGAAAAACTGATGGATGGATTCAGGGCTGCCAATATTCGATTTGACAGTCGTCACTTTGAAGCAAATATGTTGCTTGGGCGTGTGGCGACCAGAAATAATCGCATCAATATTTCTGACGCAATGAATGCCATTAAGGATTTAAACTTTGGACAGTCTGAGATCTTTGAAATCGCATTATATGGTTCTCAGCTTTCCGAATCCGGACCTTCTCATCAGGTGATTTCCCGATTTTTTCTTCGCGAAAATGAGAATGCATAAAAAAAGACGCCGAAAATTTTCGGCGTCTTTTTTTAATATCGATTATCAGAAGCATTTGGGGGATGATTCTCTGGCTTTGGCAATCACGTCATCCGGAACAATGGGTGTTTTGAATCTCCAGTCTTCATCGCGGTCGTATGCCAGATCTGATTCATAAAAAGTGGCTTTTTCGCCATTCCAGAACATCCAGGCAACCAGTTTGAAGACACCTTTCTGTTTGAGGGAAATATTCGCTTTTTCAAACAGCATTTTGCCTTCGATGTATGCTCTGACTGTTGCATAGGAAGCACGAAAAGCATTGTCATCGAAATAATGAACACCAATGGCATACCAGTGACAGGGGGTTGGCTTGTCCAGGTTGATATTTTCAGGGCCTTCACCGTCTTTATCATCGATGTCCAGTGATGGTTCTTCGTTGCCTTGATTGGGGACAACCCATATCGGGGTCTGATTGCTAAAATAGACATCTGTACCGTTGTTGAGTTCCGGGGTACCGGTGTCAGCCCATTTTCCATCCGGTAATGTCAAAAAATGAAGGTCAAGATCTGTTCCGTCGTCATCGCCAATGGCAGAATCCTCAGGCGTATGCCACACGAGCTGAATGTGAATGGTTTCGCGAGGTGTGGCTGTAATCGGAACGCAATCGGTATTGCAGCTCATCATACCATCGCTGTCTTCGACACTTAAACAGAGTTCGTAACTGCCAGCCAGATCGAGGAAAAACGAAGCTTTGTCGCCGTCTTCTGCAATTGCAGAAGTCGAATCTTTAGGGGCTTTGCCAATGCTCCAGTAATATTTAAGTTCCATAGATTCCTTATCAGAACTTTGGGAACCATCCAGAATAACCGTGTCGAGTGGGGCAAGGTCCAATGTTTTGGACCAGGTACTGGATGAAGATAATCGTCCTTGAACCACTGCATTTGGACACTGGTTGGACGATGCAGAACCCATCACTTTGAGTATAGCATTGGCTTGAAGCGGGTCATTGTTCATGATGACGTATTCAGCCTGAACAATGACCTCGTTGATTGGACTGAAAGTGACGTTGAGTGTTGCATTTTCGCCATTGCTGAGTTCTGTATTGGCGCCCGTTAATTCATGTGTAAATACATCGGATCCGCTTTGTTTGATGACGTCACTAATTCTTAACGGGACGTCGCTGCAGCTCGTGAGTGAAACGGATTTTGTCTGGGATGAACCAACGCCAAGTGGTGGTGAAAACTCAAGCAATGACGGGGTTATTTGAAGACAAGGAGTATCACTGTTTGCAATGATTGGAAGCTCGTATGTTGGATGTGTTGGATCATTCGAAACCAAAACGAGGGTACCCTCTTGTTTTCCTATCGCATTTGGCTGGAATGCGACGCGAACTGTGAGTTGTTCCGATGCATTGGCTGCCAGGTTTACGGGCAGCTTGTCTGCATTTTGAAGTGTATATGAAAAACTGTCAGAGGCATTTAATGATATCGACTGTAATTCGAGGGGTAAGTCTCCAACATTTGTGATGACGACATCTTTACTCAGGATTGAGCCGACGTCTGTTTGGCCAAAAATGAGCTTTTCCTCACTTGAGGGGACGACGTGAATGAGTGGGGATAACTGCTGGGCAATGACTTCGAGTTCATATACAGGGGTTTCAGGATCGTTTGAGTAAATCTTGATAATGCCATTCGGCGATGGCGCTGCTTCTGTCGGAGTGTAGTTTACCGAGATCGGCATCGATCCCTGATTTGCTAAAACTCTTGGAAATTCATTTCCTGTGGCCGATAGCTGAACGGAACTGCTGCCTGTCCATTCGATTTTTCTCACATTCAGATTGTCTCGTCCAACACTTGTAACGACAAAGGGTAGTGAGTGAGTATCTCCAACTGTAATGCGTGAAAATGTGATTTGATGGGCTGGCGTTACACGAATGCGGGCATCATTTCCTTCTTCAAGGGTTGGACCGCAGGATGTTAATATGACAGCCCCAACGATAGACGGCAGTATGATATGGCGAAATTGCATGGTCAGGCCTCTGGGTTAAACAGCTTATATTGCCCCAAACTGATTTGTTTTAATGTGTGAACAAAAAAATCACAAGTCCTGGGTTTCAATTTGGTTGGAAAATATGCGGTTTGAAAACTGTGATTTTGAGTCTGTGTACTTTGTGTGATCTATATCGCTTTTTTTATGCTATAAAGTCACGCACTGGCAGAAAAAAACTTTTATGGAAAGTTACAGCTCAGGCGGGGCTCTGCCCCGGGGGCTCAGTTCACAATATGAAATGAACTTCGTTTCCCGAGCCGCCTCACCTCCTTGTCACTTGTGACGTTCCTCCTCTCCATTATGGCGAGGAGGAATTTACGGTAACATTTCATTTG
>JAZRWV010000367.1:0-14830 GCA_045599925.1 Myxococcota bacterium | reverse complement strand
AAAGACTTTTTCTGCATCGTACCTTCTTGGTTTTGAAATGCCATCCTGGCAATTTCGGAACAACATGTGGAACAGAGATTAAACTTTCCACCAACTGATAGTTTAGCAGAGTCAAGAAAAATTTAAATGCTGTAGCCCTGTTCAAATTTATTAAATTTATTGCCTCACATGAGTATTTCGCCTAAACTATAATATTGTCTGTATCTTTTATGGCGTTTTTGACGTCCAGGTTCGAGGTCATCATGTCACGTAACGACTCGGTTATTCGTTTGTTTTCTAGCTTGATTTTAGCGGCTTTGGTCGCAGTTCCTGTGAATGCATTTGCTCAGGATTCAGAGCGTATCTCTCTCGATCCAATTTCTCTGGATGGAGATGAGTCTGGAAATCAGGTTGCAACCGAAGATGAGTCGGAGGCTGTGGAGAGCTCTGATGATGATGTCGATGATGAGTCCAACGAGGATGTTGCCGATAAAAGTGCGACGAAGGGCGATTCCGTCGTTAAAGGTCACGGGTTCCAGCTCGCTATGTCTTTTGTCGGTGTGCCGGGTTATATCCTCGACAACTGGTTCTCTGAACACGGAAATGTCTGGCAGAATGGCGCTGTCAACATGGGATTCTCTCTCGACTATTTCCTCCGTTTTAATGCTCCTTGTGAAATGCGATTCGGCCTTTCGTGGGTGAACGCCAGAACCGGTGATGCTTACTGGCTCGATAAAAATTATTCGGATAAACCCAGACTCGCCGATTATGTCGTCAATAATTTCAGCATCGTCTCTCTCGAAGTTACCGCTTATCACATTATTCCTATTATTGAACAAATCGCCTTCTATTATGGTGGCGGTCTCTGGGGCGGAATCATTCTTGACGATGCTAAATCTTATGCAATTCGCTCACGATGCGCTGAATCTGTCGATGATATTAGTCAATGTCCGCATGAACCCGGCAGTATTCCTCTCACTCAAATGCCAAAAGGTTTTGGGTTTGTCGTCGTGACTCTCGGGTTCAAATTCACGCTCTGGAATATGATGACAATTCGTGCTGAAGGTGGATTCAAAGGTTATTTCTATGGCCAACTCGGTTTGGGCGTGGAATTTTAATCTGATTTTGCACGGGCTTAGCCCGTGCTCTTAGTTTGATTTCTATTTCGGCGCTTTCGCGCCTTTTTTCGTATTTGGTATATGAAAATTTCTACATTTCGACGCTTCTTGATTGCAGCTGTTCTCGCTGTTTCAACTTCTGTTTGTTGTATTCCTGGCTTCGCAGTTGCTCAGGACAACTGGGCTGCAGATGACGACTCTTTTGAAGCCAGAAAAATTGAGCGTTATCAACAGCTCGTCGATCAGTCCCCCGAAAAATCTTATGCCTTTACACAGCTCATGAACACTGTCGGAAAAGGCGCTCAGTATCAGCAACTGCTCAAAACTTATGAGAAAAAAGTCGCTGATAAGCCGAATAACTTCAACCTGCGCATGATTCTCGGGCATATGTATCAATATGGCGGGCGCACAAATGAAGCTATTGAGGCTTATAAAAAAGCCATTGAAATTAAAAAAACGCCGCTCGCATATATGTCCATTGCTGCTGCTGAAGCCGAAAATAAGAACTTTGAACCGGCTGTCGCCAATTATGAAGCTGCTGCAAAACTCAATCCGTCAAAAGAACAGAAACAGGAAATTTGGCGCGAACTCGCTGAAATCGCAATTTACAGAAGAGATATGACGCGCGCCAAAACCTGCTTCGATGAACTCATTAAACTTGAACCCAATTCTCTCTTTGTGCGACGCGAACTCGCTCAGATCTATACCGAAAATAGACTCTATGATGAAGCTAGAGACGTCCTCGCACAGGCCGCGAAAATTTCTTCCGTTTCTGCGGCTGAAAAAGAACAGATCGAGTTCGATATCGCTGAACTGTATGAACTCGAAGGAAAAGACAGCGAGGCTCTTCCAAGATATGAAGCTCTTTCCGCTAAACTCGCTTCTTCTCATTGGATGCAACGTGAACTGACGGCTCGCATCATCGACATTCACAGACGAAATGGTAATATTTCGGAACTCGCAGATGTCCTCGAAAAAAAGTGGAAAAATCCGACTTATCAACAGCATCTCGAACTTGCCGATTTGTTCGATGAAACTGGAAAACCGGATAAAGCTCTTGCTCATATTCAAAAAGCAATTTCGTCTTCTCCAAAATTGCCTGAAGCTCATGAAAAACTCGTCCGATTTTACAGAAGTCATGGCCAGATCGAGAAGATGTTCGAAGCCAAAAATGCTTTGATAAAGGCTGTTCCCGATAATCCTGAATATCGATTTGAGCTTTATGAAGCCTATATTCAGCAAAAGAAAACTGATAAGGCTTTGACTGTGCTCGATGAAATTCAGAAAAAATTCGCTTCTGATTTCGATGTCCAGCGCAGAGTTGCTGAATTATATCAGATAAACGGGCGTAATCAGAAAGCTTTGAACATCTTTGAAACCTGGGCTAAGAAAAATCCCAATGATTTACAGGCATTGGAGGCTCTCGGCGATCAGTACGATGCTTCGGGTGACAAGAAAAAAGCCATTGCGACATGGAAAAAAATCGAGTCACTTAATATCGATAAAGCCACAAAACTCGAAACACTTGCTCGCATTTATGATGAACATGGATACGCAGATGAAGCTGAATCTCTCTATGCAAAAGCCATTTCGGCCAGTCCTTCGGACTGTCAGATTTATCAGATGTACGCCGATGTTCTCACGCGCAATGGAAAACAGGTTCAGGCGATTGATGCATGGCAAAAACTTGTTTCGGTTTGTAAAACAACACCTGTTCGTTCACTTGCGGCAAGACAGCTTGCATCTCTTTATTCTGCGCGAGGAAATCAGAGCAATGCGATTAAGCAGTATCGCGGTCAATGTGAAGCCAGTCCAAACAGCCTCGACAATGTGTTGATGTTCGCCAGTCTGGCTAATGCACTCAATATGTCTTCCGAAGCTATTCCGACACTCGAGGCGTTTATTGAACGCAATCCGTCACAGACGGAGGCTTTGAATGCACTAAATGAGTTATATGTATCGTCAGGTGATCTTGATGCCGCGCGTAAAACGCTTGAAAAACTTTCATCTGTTTCTGAGGTGGAACGCCGTGATGCTCTGATTGCAATGGCTGATCTCGATGTTCAAAGCGGCGATCTCGAAGCGGCTCAAAATCATCTCTCAGAGGCTCTTAAACTCAATGCCAATGACGCGGATACGCATGAAAAATTCGGTGATATCCTTGTTAAACGCCGTCTTTATGATGAAGCTGCGAACAATTATGCGACGGCTTTTCAAATCGATAATCGCAATTTTGCTGTGGCGTTTAAAGATGCAACGTGTTTGTCCATTTTGGGCAAGACAAAAGACGCTGACGATTTGTATGTTCAGATTATTACGAATTCAACAGATGAAGCGCTTGCCCATAAAGCGGCTCGACGCGCCATTGATGATCACGCTTATCTTGGCACTCTTGATGCGCTTGCAAATTCGCTGCTTCCGCTTCTTCGGTCTTCACAGCGCAAAGCCCTTTATCTCGAAATACTTCTCTCACTTGCGGATGCGCAGGCTCAGCCTTATACGCTTGAACTTCTGACAAAAGATGCACAACACTCGCTTTCGGCTCGTCATGCGCTTCGCGAGCTCGGCGAAAAATATGCTTCGTTAATAGTTGAATCGCTTTTATATAATGATCCGGCTATTTCAGCGCGAGCACTGGCGTTGAGTGAATGGATGTCTTCGTCCAATGTGATTGGTGTGCTTGGACAGATGATAGAAAAAGCGCCGACAAGTGAAATGGGACGTCAGACACAGCTTCAGGCTGTGCGCGCTATTGCGCATGCCCAGCTTCCTGCGGCCGTTCCTGTCCTCAAGGAATGCCTGGACTCGCGCAACTCCCGCGCGCTTCGTGAACACGCGATCTGGGCTCTTGGACTCATTCAGTCTCAGTCTGCGACAGATGCTCTTTATGAAGCTCTTGACATCAATTTTGATACGTTCAGGGCTCTTGCTATTATCGGACTTGGCCGACAGAATCAGGGACTCGACAAGATTCATGCTTTGCTCAAATCCGATCCAAGCAATGTCGTGCTCGATGCGGCAGCATGGATGCTCGCGTTTCGCCATTATGAAAAGGCGTATGCCGATATTATCAAGTTCTACAATGTTGAAAACCTGAAGCCGCATCAGCTCTGGGCTCTTTCTGTGGTGGATGAACGCAATTCGACGCCGGTTGTTCTTCGTTCACTCTGGTGCAGTTCAAATCGGACAATGGCGGCCAGCATTATTCGATCGGTTCCGAAAGAGGCTGACCTCGCGTCGATGTCACTTGCGGAAGCTCAGGGAAAATTCATTACAAATGCTTCTTCGCATTACCAGACGAACTTCAATCTCGATTTGCTTCTTGAACATTTCTCGATGCTTGCGATGAATGACACGGGGTCACCGGCTCTGTGGATGAATGCGCATAGGGCTGAATTCGCGACTTCGGCAATGAAAATTGCGCAGGGAACGATTCATCCGAAAGAAGGGGCTGGTAATTTCTGCCAGCAGCAAATGCTGCGCGATCTCGTCGTGCCTTCCGGGCTGGCAAAATTTGATGTTTCCGATGATTCACAGCAGGCGATTCTGGCTGAGACTGCTCAGACGATAGCATCTGAGCTCATTTCCTGGCTTGGCAAGACGGATACGCGTGAAAATCGTACGCTGGCGGGTCTGAGTCTGCGTGCTCTTGCACTCACAAAGTCTTCGGATGCACTCAATGAGGCTAAAAAAGTCGCGCAATCTGGCGATAATATGGCTTTGCGTCTCGATGCGGTCGATGCCATTGCTGCTGTTCAGACTGCGGATAGCCGAAAAATAATTCGTGATTTGGCTCAAAATGAAAATTATCTCATTCGTGCTGCGGCCGTCAGCCATCTTTCTGCTGATGACAAGGATGATCGTGCTTTGCTTGAAAAGTCCGTGAAAGATGAATATGCGGTGGTTTCCCAGACGGCGTCTTCGATTTTGAATCGCTAGGATTGGTGAGGCATTTTTATGCCCCATGTTGTACTTGTCTCTCTCTCTTTTTTGCTGAAATCGAATATAGGAATAATAATATGGCATTCTTCATCCCAATCATAATCAGTTTTGTTTTGAGTATTGTGATGCTTTGTTATGCAAAATTAGGAAAATTCGCCAAACACCTGCGTCTTTTGAGAGGAATTAATATAGCCCAGATTGTGCTTGTATTAATCATGTTTCCCCTCGCATTCTGCTTGCCTTTTCTTGAGGGCCGAGGCGAGATGATTGCATATACTTTTGCATATGACGTCGTCAGTATTATTATTTTAGCGTTTAATATTGTGATGTTGATTAAGAATCGTCGTTCTAATTTATAAGGGGGCCTGGCTATTGGCCGATGGCCAATACGCCATGCCGCGCGGTCTATCGCTTCGCGATACGACCGCGCAACCCCCTCGGCCTCCCGGTTCTCTTCAGATTCTGCCTTAAAATTTTGTTTTATTCAGAGGTTCCTAAACGCATTGCAGTGCATATTTTATTCGACAGTCTGAATTTATTGGGGTTACAAAAACACTAATCAATACGCCGGTTCAGCAATTTGGGAATCGCATTCCTGTGAAATACAATCGATTGCCTGGATTCAGAGGGGGCTTGAGTTATGAACTGAGTTTTGGGGGCAGAACCCCGGCTGAATAGTTACAAATTACGATCGTAAACAACTCATTATATTATCGATTTTTAACAAATAATTCACTACAATCAATTTGTAAATTTGTCTGGACTTCGGCGTCATCTGTCGAGGGGCTGTCGGTGTATACTTTCTGGAAAAACCGTTATGAGAAGACTTTTTTCTTTCCCATGGATAGTGTCATGTGTTGTTTTTGGCATTTCCGGATGTGAATTGGCTGATCTTCCAGGCGGAGAATTCTGTACGGGCAATTCCTCTGGAAATTATGCAGATGATTTCAGAGGTGAGATAGGTAGAAGCGGTTCGGTTAAAGCAAGTGTTCAGGATAAAGGCGGGTGTACAGAGGAGTTTTCGTTTTGTTTGCAACGCGAAGACAAGTATTACTGCTCGCGCTGTGCAGAGGATGAAGTCTGGGTCATCACTGATGATGGTGATGGCGACCAGCATTGCGTTGCGTGTTCGGAAATCGACAAATGCGAGACGGAAAGTTGTAAAGATGCAGTTGATGCATGTAAAAATCCTGGATGTATTCCCGGATGCCGGGATGGAAAACTTATTGAATGCACCAATGATGGCGTGAATGAGAGCGTATGCGAATATGGATGCAAGAATAGTAAAAAATGCAAAGATCCCAATGATGATTGCGAAGCCAATGAAATTGTGAAAGATGGTGTGTGTGTTTGTGATACAGAAAATCATTGGGTTGGTGAAAGTGGGGATTGTGTTTGTGAAACCGGGTATATAAAGAAAGGTGATGATTGCGTTAAGGATGTTCGATGTAATAATAACGAAATATACGATGCGACTGAGGGAACATGCGTTTGTGATCGCGATAATCATTGGGTTGGAGAGGCACCGCAATGCAATTGTGAAACCGGATATATAAAAAATAGCAGTGGCGTGTGCGTCAAAGATACAGGCTGCAATTTCAATGAAATATGGGATAACACTCTTGAACAATGCGTGTGCAATGCATCTGAATTTTGGGAGGGAACTGCTGGCTCTTGCTCCTGCATGGCGGATTATCTTAAAAAAGATAATTCTTGTGTAAAAGATAAAGAATGCAGCGTTCACGAATCATTTGATGAAGTCCTTGAAAAATGTGTATGTGACGCAAAACTTCACTGGACTGGAGAAAGTGGAAATTGTACTTGTGAAACTGGTTACTTTAAAAATGGCGGGTCTTGTGAACCTGTAAAAAAATGTAATTTAGTAAATGAAATCTATGATCCTTTGACAAATACATGTTCCTGCAATTATGAAGCTCATTGGGTTGGCTCTGCCAATAATTGTACTTGTGATTCTGCTTATTTTCAAAATGGAAATACGTGTGAACCAAGAAAACCATGTGATCTTGTAAAAGAAATATACAATGGATCAAATAATACATGCTCTTGTAATACATCTGCTCATTGGACGGGAAATGCAGGAAACTGTCAGTGTGCCTTTGGATATAAAGCAAGTGGAAGCAGTTGCGTTACATATAATGTCGGTGAAAGCTTTAATTTTGGTCAGTATTTTTATGCCAATGGTTCATCCAAAACTGATATCGAGTGGAGAATTTTGAATAAAACGAGCAACCAGTACATGCTTATCAGCAAGTATGGTTTGGATGTTCAAAAGTTTGATTCGTCTTCAAATAATTGGGATAAAAGCTATATTAAGTCATGGCTTAATGGAACGTTCAAGTCTGCTGCATTCAGTTCATCTGATGTGTCACATATTGCCAATTCCAGTTCTGGAATGATATTTTTGATCAGCAAGGATGAAGCAGATAGCTTGTTTAGCAATGATACCGATCGCATCACTTATGCTTCACCCTATAGTGTAAGCAGGGGTGCCCTTGTCTATGATTCCAATGGAAATTTAACATCGGATAATTCATGCAAATCTAATTGTAGAGGCTGGTGGTGGCTGCGTACAGCCAGCACCACTCATAATAATTACGCCCTTCTTGTCAAAACAAGTGGCTTGATCGTCACAAACAATGGGGATGATGTCAATTCAACGACAGGTTTGATTCGCCCTGCGCTATATGTTAATTATTAATTATAATTAATTTATCCTTTCTTTCTGAAACAAACTTTGCTGAATCGAGGGGATTTATGAAATTCAATATTCTTTTATACATTTTACTTTCTTTGTCTTTAGCTGGATGCTCCGGAACTGTTCAGCCTGCACAGGCCCCTGTTCAGAATGAAGAATCCATTCATTTGAACGCGACACTCGCGTCTGACAATCCTTTTGCCCAAAAAAGTACGCTGCCCTATGGCATTCCCGATTTTTCGAAGATAAAACCTGAACACATCGTTCCCGCTTTGGAAGCAGGGTTTGCTCAGGAACTTGATGAACTTGAGGCCATTGCAAAACAAAAGGATGAACCGACGTTCGAAAATACTGTCATTCCTTATCTTTTAGCTGGACAGTTGCTGAGTCGTGTTGAATCATATTTCTTTCGGGGAATGGGACTGATAAACATCGACGGGGCTGAAGATATTCGAAATAAATATGTCAAATTACGAACACAGGTTCGCGAAAAAAGTACTGCATTAAATAACCAGATATTTGAACGCATTGAAAAAATATATGTCAACCGAATGAATTTAAATCTCGATGATGAATCGATTCGGTGGCTCGAAACCTATTATAAATTTCAAATGCAGCAGGGTAAAAAACTGAGCATTGAGGCGAGGGCGGAACTCACTAAGATTTCGGATGAAGAACTTGAGATTAAGAACAGCATTGAGCAAAATATCAGAAAAGAAACATCCGATTTGGCTGTCGTCGTCGACGATGTTGCAGAATTGGACGGGCTGTCGGAAAAACAGATTTCTGAATTGGCGCAGGCTGCTAAAGAGCATGGCCTTGACGGAAAATATCTGATTGAACTTGAGGCCATGGTTCATCAGAGCATTATTGATACGCTGAGTAGTCGACAGCTTCGACGGAAAATTCATCAGACTTCTCTGATGCGTGCAAGGCGTGGAAATGATGCGGATAATAATGAAAATGCGTTTAAGCTGGCGGAATTGCTGGCGAGGGATGTGAATATCTATGGGGCTCCAACTTATGCTGATTTAGTGCTCGATGATATGCTCGCCAAAACACCGGAAAACGTCAATCGAGTGCTTGAAAGTATTGCCGGACCGGCTGCTAAAGCATTTCACCAATGGATTGATGAACTTCAGGCACTGGTGGATGCTGAAAATGGTGGCTTTAAGATTGCCTCGTATGACTTGTTCTATTACGCCAATAAATTAAAACAGCAGAAATATCATATCGACGAAAATGCATTGATGCCTTACTTTGAACTCGAAAATGTTCTCGAGAATGGGTTGTTTTATCTGGCTAATCGTCTTTACGGCGTGACCATTACAGAAAGAAAGGACATTCCGGTTTATCATCCCGATGTTCGTGTTTTTGAACTGCGAAATGAGGATGGGTCTGAGCTTGCCCTTTTTGTGGCTGATTTCTTTTCTCGTGACGGAAAGACTGCTTATATCTATTCAATTCCCTTTGTTGTTCCTTCAAAATTGGAGGGGACAAAGGGCGTTGTGCTGAGTGCTTTTAATTTTTCCAAACCAGCTGATGGGGAGAAAAAATTGCTTCGAAGCAGCGAAATTCAAATGCTTTTTCACGAGTTTGGACATGCGCTGCATGAGATGTTTTCCGAGAACAAATATTCGTCGTTTGATGGATTGGCGGTTCCTCGTGATTTTGTTGAATTTCCCTCTCAGCTCAATCAGGATTTTGCATTTTGGCCGGAAGTACTTGAGCATTATGCCATTCATTACCAAACCGGAGAGAAACTTTCTCGTGAAATGGCTGAAAATCTTGCCGAATCGTCGCTGTTTGAGAAGGCATATTCGACGCTTGAACGCCTTGGAACGGCTTTGATCGATCAAAAGTGGTCACAGATGACTCTGGAACAGATTCAGTCACTTGCGCCACGCGATCTCAATGCTTTTGAAAAACAGGTACTCGCTGGGTTTGGTATCGACATCGATATGACACCCCCATTTTTACGATCTGATGAATATCCGAGCAATTACAGAGCCAGATATTATTCATATTTGTGGTCTGCAATGCTTGAAACTGATGCAGAAAGCTGGTTCAAGACGCATGGACTGACGCGTGAAAGTGGCGAGCATTTCCGTAAAACCGTGCTTTCAAAGGGCGCGACCGAGGACTGCATGAAGATTTATCGCGATTTTTCCGGTTCAGAGCCTTCTGTGGAGTCGCTTCTCATTAAGCGTGGATTGCAGTCAATGAGCAATGTGCAATGAGTTTAACCGATCCGTTCTATGATGTGGCGTAGCAAGCTACGCCGTTACGCGGATTTATTTTTGTTTCAAACTGCACGTCACTTCCTGGTTGAAACCGCCAGAGAATTCGTGGTGTGTGTGCGTAATGCCGCGTTTGAAATCGATGCAGATTTCATCAGAATGATAATCGCCGCCGCTGGAATTTGTGGAGGTGCACCATTCATCCCCTTTCTTTTGGATGATTTCCGAATGACAGAAGTCATTGTCATCGCAGTTTGAATCATCTTTTGCCGTTGGGGTATGAGAAATGAAGAGGTTAACGGTATCGAAGAGATTGTCGTTTGGTTCGACAAATCTTTCTTCGATGTGGAAGATGCCGTCCGCACTGATTCCCCATTGACCGGGCATGAATATTGTTTCAATCGCATCTTTATAGGATGCATCGGTTGTGCAGGTGATGACTGAAGAACATCGATCTTTTTCGACGGTTATCATACCGACTTTGCAAGTGGTTTTGAGCGAGAGTTTTCGCTCGCAAGTGCCTGTATCATCGCATTTCCAACCTGGACCTTCGATGTCGCAGCAGGCGGAATCATCGGTTTCAATCTGATAAACAAACTCGTGATCCTGCTGGAACAGCGGGTTGTCTGGCCATTTTTCACATCGGGCTTGTGCCGGTTCAGCATTGGGAGCTTGTGCCGGTTCAGTATTGGGAGCTTGTGCCGGTTCTGCATTGGGGGCTTGTGCCGGTTCAGCATTGGGAGCTTGTGCTGGTTCAGCAGTGGGAATATTGGATTCGACAGCTGGGGATTTGGTTTGATCCTTCTTATCCTTATGGCAGGCGCCAAGTGCGAAAACGACAAAAGCTGCGCAAATGAATAAGAATATTGTTTTTTGAAGGTGATTGTTCATACCAATATCAGGAAGAAGAGAGAAGTGGGGTTGGACGACTGAAGTCGTGTCTGGATTTATACTCAAAAAGAAGCATGCCGGGCGTATTGCGTAGCAATAGCGCGGCAATGGCGAGCCGTATTGCAGGGCGTTTTACGCCATGCAATAGGCTGCCTCAAAAAAACTAAAGAAATGGCAGCCAGTGAAAGACATTTTTCCATGCGAGGGGGGAGAGTTTGAATTTCTCGTCGTGTGTGGGAATTGACATGAAAAGTCGTGCAAATGCGCGGTGTGCGCGGTCGAAATCGCGTTCATTCATGGCGTCGACAAAGTCGAGGTAAGCGATGACCTGGTCGTGATCATTCTGTTCAGCGATATAGGTTTTATTTGTATCGGTAAAGAACCAGAGTTTGATGGCGTTTGAAACGGCGTGACCGGGGGCATTTGCGGCCTGCGACTTGATTTCGAGGCGTCGAATCATCGGTTCGGGGAGCGTTTGATGCCGGAGTGCGTCGTACATGATAGCGGCGATGCGGTCATATCCGGCGTGAAACATCATATCTGCGCGTCGTTCCTGCCAAATCAGCCGTGTTGTGTCGGGAAGGCCGCTCTCATCGAGTTGGCTGTACAATGCCAGCATGGTCTGACGAAGCTGTGCGGCGGATGCATCGGCAAAACCGCCATCGGGCGTTTGTGGTGCATTCACTTGTGATGCCAGCTTTTGAAGCATCGGATGCGATGTCTTGTAAAGCGATTCTGCGAGGCGAATTTTAGGATGTTCAATCGGACCGCGAACCATATAGAAATAATAGATTTTTTCGAGATCCTGAAGCGTCTGAGTTGTGGTGTGTTCGCAGTTTTCGGTGCATGTCGTAATTATGGGGGCTGTTTTTTCGACAGCACAGAATTCATCGTTGAGACATTGATACCAGGCGGAGAGGGCAGCGGCATTTGCACGGGCGCAGTGTTTTGTCCAAATCGATGTGGCACCAAATGTCATTGGGACGAGTTTGGCGGCTTTTTCATTGAAATAATGCGTGCGAAGGTCGGATTTCCATGCTTCGAAGGTGTCGATAAATGACGTTTCAATCGTTTCTTCGAAATCGCCGGGCATGCCCTGCGAGAGCTTTTTGACGGTTTCGATGCCGTATTGTTCGATGAGCCAGTGAACCCATGAGCCGGCAAGGGTATAAGCAACGCGCGGCGGCAGGCCCCAGAAACCATAGAGCAATTCATGCGGTTTGATTTCGCTGTATATGTCCTGACGTGCGAAGATTGCGGCACTCCAGGTATGCAAATCGTAGGTTTGAACGGGCCATTCGGCGGCCATGGCAAGACCTTCGATCCAGCCAAGCGCCGGAATATGAAAACCGCCGGCAACTCTGAGTGGTTCAAGGCCAAAAGAACCCGCAAACAGATGAGCCATTTCGTGTCTGGCCAGCGTCGAGTCTGGGGAGGCTTTGACCAGGTGAACTTCATTTTTCCAGATACGGGCAAAACTCGTATTCTTTGCGCCGATGAAATGGCCTTTGGTTTCGCGGTTTGGATAAACCCAAATATCGATGGGTTCCATTGGTTCGGCGTTAAAAAACTCCTTCAATTCGTTGTAATCGCGAGAATATGCCTGATAAATCCTGTATTTTTCTTTATTTTGCGATAAGCGGACTTTCGAGCTTGGAACGTAATGCACCCGGAATTTATCATTTCCGACGGTTTGCCACAGGGATTGTTGAATTGCGGACCGTCCGAGGGGAGTGATTTGTTCGGTTTCTGAAAGCCAGTAGTGGTAGCCGCCGGCCAGCAAAATGCCCAGAATCGGGAGCAGGAATTGTTTTGCCCGGCCGGCGTGTGGGGTCTGTGCGAGGAAAAAGCAAAGACAAAGAGCAGCAGTACCAATGCGCCAGGTGATGAGTGTTTGAATGACGTCGAGCGATTCGTCATAAATAGAACCGGCAAAATAGCCGTAAAATTGTCCGAATGAAACGAGTGATGGCCAGTTGTAAAGCGCGAACAGCGTGAAACCGATGTCGATAAGAACGGCAATGATATAAGTAATGATGTGGATAAAACGGTGTTTTGATGCGCGGGTGATCCATCCCCAGATGCATGCACTGAGCAAAACACCGGGCAATGCAATGAGCAGCTGGTACGACAGTCCCTGTGTGAAGTCGCAAAGCTCATTGCGAATCCAGGCTGTCAAAATCATGATGACGACTGCGCAAATCCAGTATCCTGCTGCAGATAGAAAAGACAGTGAAAGACTTTTTGCGGTTTTCCGGGGGCTTTTGGGGGCAAGAATGGGAATAAAGAGGATGCCGGCCAGAGCTACGACTAAGGCTGATTCGTAGTCAAATGCCCCAACGAGAGGAATCCATGAAAGACCGAATAATATGGCTGGTGTAATCAGGTATTTTTTCACGTCGAAACCATCCGGATGGGGATTTTCGTGCTGATAAGTTTAAGAGGAACTTGCCGAATGCCCGGCCAATACACTGATTAATGATATGAAACAGAGGGATTGGCAATGGAGAATTTTTGTTTGAACGGACAAAAAAAGCGCAGCATATTAAAATATGCTGCGCAGAGAGAGGTGTGAGTCTGTGGGCCAAAGGCCCGCATAATGGATTAAGCGTAATTTTTGTGAATGAAGCACTTGAATCCGGTACGGCCGCTGGATTTGGTGTTTGTATTGTATTCGTAGAAGTCGCAGGCTGAATCTTTGCCATTGCCCATGGTGATTGCTGTGTGTCCATATTTGGAACCGGCGGCTGTGGCTGTTTTTTCCCATGTCATGATGATGCCGGGGATTTTAAGTGCCTCACCGAGCGAGTAGTTGAGCTGCTTAAAGTTGCCATTTGCCTTGAGGCTGTCATCGGTCTGGTTGCCGTTACCGTAAATTTCGATGCCGTAGCGACGGGAAATGGCGCGATGAACGCCTTTTGCGCACCAACCTGTTGTTCCCATTTCTTTAGCAACCTGACGCGAAGTGTCGGCCAGTTTCTGATCGCCGGCGATTTTTCCAGAGCCTGAGCCGCCGCCTGACGACGGTTTTTTATCGCTGGTATAACTGGCTTTAACCCAGCCCGTGCCGGAACCGTATTTGATTTTGTACCAGCCATTGGAAGAGCCGGTGACGGTGAGAGCGGTGCCGCTGTAAACCTGACCAATGGCTTTATTTCCAGTACCGGCGCCGGAGCGAACGTTGAGACAGTCGCAGGTGACATAAACCGTTTTGTTCGTCGTCGTTGTGGTGCTGCCACCAGTGGAACCACCTGAATTGCTGCTGTCGTTGACTTTTGAAGTGTAAGTGCCGCAAATCCAGCCGGTCTGACCGTTGTAAGTGATTTTGTACCAGCCGCCTGACGAAGCCGAGTAAGAAACGACTTTGCCTTTGCTCAGTGTGCCAAGGACTTTGTAACTGGTGCCGGCGCCGGAGCGAATGTTAAGACAGTCGCATGTGACTTTGACAGAACCCGCCGAAGACGAGCCGGATGACGTCGATGCACTGGTGGATGAAGATGTTACGGATGTGTATTGCTTGCAGATATAGCCGGTCTTGTTGTTGTACTTAATCTGCAGCCAGCCATTATTATCGGCCGTGTAATTGACCGTTGTTCCATAAGTGAGACATCCAAGCTTTGAGTAGCTGGTACCTGCGCCGGAGCGAACGTTCAAACCTTCACTGGCTTTAACCTTTGCTGTTCCTGAAGCCATAATAACCTCCTTTGAGTTGTGTTAATAAACCAATCCACAAGATACCTGACTACATTATAATGAACAATGATGATTCAGGCAATGATTTCACATGCAGAATGGAAGAAAAAAGTTACTATTCAGCCGGGGGGAGGAAAAAAACAGGGGAATTCAAAAAATGCTGTTCTTTTTTTCGAATTTGAGGCAAATACTAGATGCTACACGGTGTAGCGCCCAGTATCAGCCTAAAAAAATAATATGCGCCGCAATTA
>JAZRWV010000366.1:0-3832 GCA_045599925.1 Myxococcota bacterium | reverse complement strand
TTAAACGCTCTCTTGCATTTTTTTATGAAACATCAGGAAAGAGCAAGGTGAACGAACTAATTCTGTGCGGTGGGGTCGTGAAGAATCCTTCGACACTTCGTATTCTTGAAAAAACGCTTGGTGAACGCATTAAGGTCGCAGACCCGTTCAATGGGCTATCTTTTAATACAAAACTCTATACCCGTGATTCGCTTGAACAGGTGTCGCTCGAATCCGCGATTGCCATGGGTCTTGCGCTTCGCCGGTCGGTAGAATAGCATGATTAGGAGTAATATCTTATGATTATTCGTATTAATCTCCATCCTGCTAAGAAAGTTAAGACAAAATCAAATCCTGCAATTGGGGTATTTTTCGTCTGCCTTCTCATTTCTGTCGTTGTTATTGCGGGTTTCTTCTTTTATGCTTCTAGAATAGATGAGGAAACTCGCGTTAAACAGGCTGAAGCCGCCAGACTTCAACAGGAAATTGATGCTGTTAAAAGCCGCATTAAAGATATTGCACAGATTCGTGCAAGCATTAATGAGCTTGAAAATAGGCAGAGAGTCCTGGGTAAGCTCGCGAGTAATCGCCAGGGGCCTCAGTATGTCCTCAATGAAATTTCCAGGCTTATGTCTAATCCAAAGGATGTTATTTCGCGTAAAGAAGCCAATGAACTCGGTTGGTTGGTTGCCTGGGAACCCGAAAATGTCTGCCTTAAATCCTTTAAGGATATTGGAAATGGCATGATCGCCCTCGATGGTACTGCTAGAAGTATGGATGATATCCAGGAGTTTTGGACTCGCATGAAAACAAGTCCTCTGCTCAGAAATATCAAACTCATTGAGATTAAGGATGCTCGTGACAGTGTGACTGGGGAAAATATTCAGACTTTCATTTTCGAAGCTGAAGCAAACTTCAACTATCGTACGAAAGCTGGTCGGGCCCTCGTCGAATCTCTGACTTCTGAGAATGATGCTTCTGCTGAAAATGCACCAGCTGATGCTCAGCCTGCAGCTCAGAATTAGGAGGCAAACATGGCGAATACAAAACAGAATCAAAATTTTCCACCTCAGGCTCTTATCTTTATTGGCGTCGTTTTCATTATCGCATCTGCGATTGTTGGGTATTTGGGCATATATGATCCTGCTGAACAGGATTATCAACGTGCTTCCGCCAATCTTGAATCCAAAAGGGTTGAACTGGAAAACGTTAAAGTTCAGGAAGAAGAATATACTGAATATAAAAAAGCCAGTGAACGACTCGAAAAAAGACTCGACGATCTCAAGGCTAAAATTCCTTCTACTGTTGATGAACTCAACAAATTCCTCGCCAGTATTAACCAAAGAGCTCGTTCGTCTCGTGTCGCAAAATGGACGCTTTATAAACAGGAAGGTAATATTCCTAAAGGCGATTATGAAGCAATTCCTATTCGAATGGAGTTTATCGCCAGTTATGAAGCGGCTCTCCAATTCTTCTGGGACCTCGCAAGCATGGGCGATGGAATTCAAAATAGTAATCGCGAACAGCTCATTAACATCCGTGATGTTCAGATTACTCGCGATACAAGTATGAAAACCGAAACAATGCAGACTCTTGTTAAAGTCATCTGTGTTGCTGAAACTTATCTTTATAGAAGTGTTTCAGCTCCAGCACCTAAGAACTAATTTAACGACAGGAGCATGAAGATGAAAAATACAATCATAAAAATTGCAATGCTGTCGTTGTATGTCGCAGTCGCCTGCGGAGTAATGGCTGGTTGCACACCCCAGACTGAAGTGCCCACGAGAAAAGTCAAAACTTCTAGTGAGCTGAAGGTTTGGAATACGGCGATTGATAGAAGTGTGCTCGATCATACTGACGATAACTGGACTGTTGTCCTCGGCGAAAATCAGGTCGTTAATTCCAGAAATCCTTTCAGAGGCTTTAGCGACACAATTATGGCTGAAAATCTTCTCAAAAAACAGGCTCAGGAAGAACAGAGTGCCGGAATGCAGCTCGCCGAACAATTATATCCCACGAGAGATTATAAAATTGTAGGTGTTATTACCGGTACCGCTGATCCTAAAGTTTATGTTATGGATCCAAGTGGTAACCGGTTCATCCTCCGCCGTGGGTCTCTGATTGGTAATAATAACGGCAGTATCTCAAGTATTCGCCGTGATGGTATTGAAGTTTATGAACGCGTTGCCGATAAAGGACAATATATTGATTTGCCCCTTTTTGAGGAAACGAATTCTGATAAAAAAAGTAGTATACAGCTAAGCCTGCAATAGAGTTCAAGGAGTTATCATGAAACGTGGATCGAAAATGACAAAACGCATGGCCATGTTAAGCTTGGCGTTTTGTGTATGCAGCTCCGTTGCGTGGGATTCGTCACAGTCGCGCAATGATAATAGCGTTACGAGTCTCAATTATTCGCAGGAGAGTGCTCGTACTTTAATTGAAATCGGCGTCCAGGCGGATCCGACTTTCTCTGTTTATACCCTTAAAAATCCAGAACGTGTGGTCGTTGAAATTCTTGATTGTGATTCTAGTGCCCGCGTTTCTCCTGTTCAGGTGCGTAACGGGATTATTGACACTGCTGCCATTAGTGTCAGTCAGGCCAATAATTATAGCACTTGTCGCGTCATTCTCGGTCTCGAAAAAGAAGCCTCATACGCTGTCGATTCAACGGCCGATCGCATTACTGTTGCTATCGATGGTAAACCTGAAATGAAAGCTTCTGAAATGGCTGATGCCTATGAAGCTAAAATGCATTCTCAGGAAGAAGCCCTTGCTTCAGCCCGTTCTGTGGCTGCTCGCGCGCAAGCCGAAGCGGCGGCTGCGCGCAGCGAGGCTTTTGAGGCCGCTCAGCGCGAACAGGTCGCTATCGAACGCGCTAGAGCTGATGCCGCCGCCGCTCGCGAAGAAGCCAGACTTTCTGCCGAACGCGAAAAAGCCGCACTTGCTAAGCTCGAACAGGCTTATAATGAAGCTAAATCCAGAGTCTCATCCATCGAAGCTCAACGCGATGAAGCTCAGCTTAAAGCTCAACTTTCTGAAGCCGATAAACAAATCGCTCTGGAAAATGCTCAGGCTGAACTCGTTAAGGCAAAAGCAAATGCAGCCGCTCTCGAAAGTGCTAAAAATAAAGCCCTTGAACGCGCTCAAAATGCTGAATCTCAACGTGACCTCGCTCAGGCTCAGGCTAGAGAAAGTTTGATGCGTGAACAGCAGGCTATCTCCAAATTACAGCAGGAACAAAAAATTGCTGCTGAAAATTCTGCTCTTCTTAATTCTCAAATTCAGAAATCTCAGGCCGAAAAATCTGCTCTTCTCGCTGACTTAAATGAGAAAACTAATCAGGCTGCTTTGCTCTCTGAACGCGCTGAACGCGCTCAGGCTGAAGCAGCACGGCTCGTCGACGAAACAAGAAGAAATGAGGAAGCTCGCGTCGCTGATGCCGAAAATCGGGTCGCTGCCGCTGAAAGTCGCGTCGCTGATGCTATGCAAAAAGCTAAAGATGCACAAAATGGTAGCGCCGAAGCTCTGTCCGCTTCTCAGGAAGAACTTCAGATGGCAAAAACTGTTCTCTCTCAGACTCAACGTGAACGCGATGATGCCATTTCCAGAGCTAAAAATGCTGAATCCAAAGCTCAGAACGCTCTTGATACCGCTGATGTTCAGAAAAAACAGGCTGATGCTCAGTTGGCACTTCTCAATCAAAAGCTTATTGAGGCTAATAATCGCATAGCTTCGCTCGAAAATGAACGTACTAATGCCAATTCAAGAATTGCAACGCTTGAAAATGAACGTACTAACGCCAATTCAAGAATTGCAACGCTCGAAAATGAACGTACTAACGCCAATTCGA
>JAZRWV010000365.1:0-1794 GCA_045599925.1 Myxococcota bacterium | reverse complement strand
CCATGCAAGCGCGCTACCAGGCTGCGCTACGCCCCGCGAACGGTGGGGCTCTTTAGTGTATGAGGCAAGGTTTGTCAATGACTTTTTTTATAGTGTGTTTTTCTATATACGGCAGCGTATCGCAAAGCGATAGCCTGCCGTCAAGTCGCGTATGGCGAAGCCATAGCGACGAGCCGATTCGTCATAACGCCTGCGTTATGGCGAATCGGTTTCCGGATAAAAACAATCGATAAAGAAATGGATAGATGGGGGATAATCAAAAAAGCCATATTTGTCACAATAATGATGAAATGAGAGCTCATCCATTGACTTATGCATTTTCATTGGCTAAAAGAATCTGCCGTATTCCGCATGATGCGGATGGGTTTATTTTGACGTGTCTTTTCATTTGAGGTTTTCATGAAAAAGTCCATTCTTGCTCTCGCCGCTCTCGCTGGTTCTGCTCTTCTTTTCAATTCCTGCGCAATTTCCGAAATGAAACCGGAACCTGTTCCTCTCAAAGCTGCTGATATGGCTCATTTCACTGTTGACAATTCTGCCATCGCTGATCAGCTCAATGTTTGTGGCGAAAAAGTTAAAGATTTCCAGGCTACTCTCCGCAATGGCTTTAATTATGCTGCAAACTTTGGCGATAATGCTGCTGTCGTCAGTGCTGCAAAAGCTCAGAGTACGCTCGTTCTTCGTTCTCTCGAAATGACCTGTATTGGCACTGACAAACTCAACGGTTATGTCATTACCGGTAAAGCTGATGTTTCCTGGAAGATCGACAATGGAGCCGAAACCATTTATCCAGTCGTCGTTTATGGCGCTTCTGAAAAATCCGTTGAAAAAGCTCTCAACAATCTCGTTTCTCAGCTTTATAACGCCGCCTTCACGACCTATCTTACCAATCATGTTAAATAATGATAAGGTTTCATGACGTTTTTGTGTTTCGGATGAGCAGTCTGAGACTGAATGTGTTTTGAGTTTTAGCCCGGAAGATTTTCCGGGCTTTTTTGTATCCAGGACAATCATGAAAAACAGGAACTTATTTATCCTGCTATGTTTTTTCGGTATTGTGGCTGTCTTTATTGCTGCTTTTTCCGGAATTCCAGTTCTTCCTGTTCATGTTATGGCGGCTGTCGGGAGCTATTTCTTTTTTATTTTGTGCGTCATTGGATGCATTGGAATGGCTGTTTCACGCAAACTGCCTCCAATGTTTGCGATTGCTGCCTGTGAAACAGGAATTATATTTGCCAGTTTGGCCATGGGAATTGGGGCCTGGTGGGCTGAAAGAGCCTGGGGGACTTTTTGGGTTTGGGAACCCAGACTTTCAGGGATGTTGTTGATGACGCTGTTTTTTTGTGCGTGGCGACTTGCAGTTGCTATTTTGGGAAAACAGGCTGTTTCAGATCGGAAATTGACGGCTTCCCTGATTATTCTGGGGCTGCCAGCCATGGCTTTCACTCATCTTTCCGTCCGGTTGTTCGGAGGAATTCATCCGGTTCAGATTGCGCAGGTGCAGGCTGAGCATGGGCAGGCCTGGCAGATCTGGCTGATGGCTGCAGGACTGCTTTGCCTCAGTATTGGTTTTATGCAATGGCGAGTACGTATGACGCGCAAATGAGATGTCAGTGAATGGCAGAAATCAGGCTGCTTTGCATTCAACCCGGCTGAGATGCTGTGGTTATTTGCAAGAATAATCGACTAAATTGTTCCCAAATTTATGCTGTATTCAATATAAGGAACATAAGCAAACTAACTGAACAGAACAAGCATTCTGGGGCTTTGCCCCAGACCCCAAGGTTTATCGCT
>JAZRWV010000364.1:0-10650 GCA_045599925.1 Myxococcota bacterium | reverse complement strand
TTTGCCAAACCAATTCTCATCTGACACCGATTAAGGTCTAAAAGCTGCGACACAAAAAGTTTGACGGGGGGAAATGCGTTTTGCGATTAGGCAAAACGTAAAGGGAGAGGTGTGTCAATCCTCCCCCCGCTGAGTAGTAACCTTTATCCGTTACACTCAGCCATGACTTTGCCCCGAAAGATTCCAAATCATCGTACTCAGCGTCAACCATATAGAATTCATATCGATTTCCGAAGCATCTCGCTCTGCATCCTGAACATACTGCGCATACACTTGCTCAAATTTGCTGCTGTCAAAGAATTCCGAAAACCCATTCTGACGGATAATCTTTATGATTTCATCATGTGCGTATCTGGCAAGCCCGTCGTGCATCAGCATATCGTATGACTGGCATTTGGGATGATGTATGATTTCCGGAGGCAGAAGAGGTTCAAGAGCCGCCTTGTAAATGGGCCTGTACTCTCCACAACACAAGAAATACTGCGGTGGAATGCGCGCACAGAATTCATAAAGTTCCGTGTCAAACAACGGATCATAAAACCGATGCGAACACAGACGCGCAATCATATCCATACAGCGAACGCGCATTTCCCAGTTCCAGAACACAGGAATCATCATGCGTTCGCGGATATGGGACATTTCGTAAAACGGATCGACTACAATTCCGGGAAACTGTGCACAAAATGTCGGATTCAGCCATGAATGGACAAACTCCTGCTGGATGTTCGAGGTATATCGCCTCTTTAATGAACGAATAAAGTGCCTAACTTCGCCATGAGCGATATTGGCGAGGAATCGAACGACAAGATACTTCATGCGAGGAAGAGACAATGAGCAGAGTTCGGCGGCAATCCGGATAAAATCCCGTTTTTTGAGGAGATGTCTCAAAAGAGCTTCCTGCCTGACTTTGACGATAAAGTTGCCGCCGTATCCGGTAATGATAGTGCGAGGACCAGATACTTGCTCGATCTTTTCGTAAGCCCCCAGAATACTTTCAATGCCAGGGGTGACGAGTGGCCCGTAAGCCCTGAATTTTCCATAAAGTTCCAGGCGAGAGAGTGGCCAGAACTCATCCATCAAAACGCGTTGAAGACGAATCGGAAAATGTTTTTCGAGAATATCGAGTTCGTGGGATTCGTCGCAGGACTGATGGCGACCAGAAACGAGTGAAACTGCATCATAAGTACCCGAATGAGCTTTGCACCACGAAGACAATATCGCGGTGGAATCAAGTCCTCCGGACAGCGTAAAACACGGATTGTCATCCGGAATTCTCCTCACCGCCCGGGAAATCATTTCCCGGAGTTCCTGCGCCAGTTCTTGCTGTGTGCCCTCTAAAGGTTTCGGAGTTTTGTCGTACCAGAAACAATACCGAATCAGATGATGTTTTGGTTGAGGTATTATATCCTCAGCATTTTTCAGATTTTCGATAAATGTGTCGAAATTTCCGGACGAGACACACAGAAATTCGCCCGGCAGAATGCGGCCTGTATTCAAAAAGACATCGTCATGTTTTGCTGCATCGTGTTCGAGTAGAAAACGCGTAAACCATGAGCGATTGAGTCCGCATTCTGCCGTCAAATCGGCCTGAAGTTCCGGGCTTGTGGTAGCCGAAATGCCGTTTACATCCGAACCATAAAACCTCAGCATCCATGGGGTAAATCCAAAGGGATCCCTGAAAATACAGACTTCCTGGGTGCGAATATTCCAGACGATTCCGGATGCATGACCAATATGGCCCACAAAACCTTTGCGATATTGAAAGAGTGCATTCAAAACGGACTGAGGTGTTGCGGTATGCGAAAGAACGACGGCAACCCAATGGTTTTGCTCAAGAATCTGGGCCTGAAACTGCCCGTGATCGGGGCGTAATGCAAGCGCATGATCGCCACTGCGATGCAAAACCAGCCAGTCCGGCGTTAGATGAGATGGGGATGTCCAGGCAATATCAGTCATAACAATGTGCAATTGACGTTGCGGCGTTTCATGCAACGCCGAATGGAATGGGATTATTTTTGTTGTTCGTTTCGCGTTGTATTTAACCGAATCGATTGTCGTTGCGGCTTTGTTACGCCAAGTGGAATGCTTCGCACGTGAATGCTATCGAATTTGATTGGATTTAACAAAAAAAATCTGAGTTCGTCTTTACAATATGCTAATATTTTACAGGTTCTTTTTATTCATTCCCGAGGTCAATAATATGAACAAGAATAGATATTTGTTAGCTTTAGGATGTATTGCTGGATTATTTGCCGGATGTTCAGATTCCGATTGCGACTCGGGTATCTGTAAAAACAATTATGGCGTAAACCAGGAATATTCAGTAACACATGAAGCTCTGGATGCCATGTGCCAAGTCACTGTTGCTGGCGCCGTAAAAGACATGGAAACAGACTACATTCCACACGTCACTCTTTGTGAAAACGGCGCATCCAATAGCGAAGAAGCTCTGAAAATACAGGCAGTTTCAGCGCGTTCTACGACATATTATAAAAAGTTCCATGAGAAAAAGGACATGGAAGACAGCCAGAGTGATCAGGTCTATACCTGTAACTGGGATGATAATGGCTTGAAGAAAACGCAGGCTGCAACAGATGCCACATCGGGTGTTATTCTTCGCTATAACGGCAAATATGTATGTACTTTCTACGTCGCTGGCACAGTGCCTGGCAGTCTAGACAGTGATTGCAAAAGCACATCGAAGGACGGTACCCAGCAATATGTAACATATAACTGGGGGAAAACAGGTTCCAATGTCCAATATAGCCCGATTGGGGTGCTTTGTGATCAAAACAGAGGCTGTATGTCACAGAATGGTGCAACCTGTCTTGGTCGGAAAGGGTGGGTTTGGGAAAATATAGCCAGATTTTTCTATGGAATGGATATTGAGATTGTTCAGACAAGTGGTTCCTGCGTTAACCCTCCCAAATGCACGACAACAATATCGAAAAGTGGCGATAAAATTGACGATACGGATGGATGCTTTAGCCGCACACCTTCGGAAAAATGGTTTAGAGCATCTGCTGGTGAGGGAGGTTCTTCTCAATTTGCCTATACATGGAATGGCGCAGCTACCGCGACCGGAACATGGAAAATCAACATGGCCAAAGCTGGAACATTCGAAGTCTTTGCCTATGCAGATCCCGGCATTGGTGCACTCAGTGCCAATGCACCTTATACTGTAAGAGCCAACGGCAAGGAAACTGCAGTAAATGTCAACATGAATGGAAAAAGCGGCTGGATTTCTATCGGAACATTTACCTTTGCAGCTGGTGGTGATCAATGGGTAAAACTGACCGATGCCAGTGGCGAAGCTTATACCGATACCAACGGAAAACGCGTCGTGTATGATGCAATTAAATTCGAAGAAAAAGCATCAGCCTGTACCAATGCCTGTACAGAAAATAAAACGCAATGTTCAGGAAATGGCGTTCAGACCTGCAGGAAAGGCTCTGACGGGTGCACAGTGTGGAGCAAGGCTGTCGCCTGCAACTCCGATGAAACATGCAATGCCGGTGTCTGCACAAAGAATGGCTCAACCTGTACTAATGTATGCCAAATCAATGATCGCGAATGCGTCAATAATGACAGAACCGCATTCCGAACCTGCATCACCAACGCGAATTCCTGCACAGAGTGGTCTGAAGCCGAATTTTGTCCTGAAGGACAGATTTGCAATGGCGGATCCTGTGTCGATGTCTCATCATGCCAGAACGAATGCCGTGAAGACGAAGTTTCATGCAGTGGCAACGGCTATAAAAAATGCGAACCGGACAGCAATAACTGCCTCAAATGGTCAGATGTTACAGCTTGTAATTCCGACGAAGTCTGCCGCAACGGCGAATGCAAACGCGACGCGAATGAAGAAGGCCTTCCCGATGAATGCCAAACTGCTATCGATGGCCGCGATTCGACAATCATCGACGAAACAGACACCTGCTTCGTACGTTCAGAATCTTCGCGATGGATGAAGTTTACCGATTACGGCTATGAAAACCATCTCGAATATTCGTACGTTCAGTATGAGACAGCTTCAACCATCGGCACCTGGTATCTCAATGTGAAAAAATCCGGGAAATACAAGATTTCTGTCTATATTATCGGAGCTATTGGCGATGTTCTCGATGTCCAGCAATACACAGTCAAAGCCGGGAAAAAGATTTATCATCCGGAAGTGGAAATCACAACCGACGACAATGGCTGGATGAGCCTTGGCTCTTTCGAACTGACTGAAGACGAACTTCAGTACATTCGTTTGGACAATCTCACAAATAGTGAGAAAGACGCAAAGAATGAAAAACGCGTCATCTTTGATGCCGTTAAAATTGTTCCGTCAGATAAGGCCGATTCTGAAGATCCGTCCAATGATGCATCAACGTTGTCTCTTTCAGTAGAATCGAACTCCTGCTCAATGGGAACACACAGCAGCCACAATTCCTGGCCATTCTGGATGATGATTGCCGGTTTTGCCGGAATCGGTCTCATTTGCAGACGCACCACTCGCCACAGCTAATGTTCATTCTATGGCATTGCGAATGTCATTTCGGGGCTTTGCCCCAACAAAACACAATTCGTGAGCACACTTTTCTCCAACCATTGCTTGCATTCGCACTCTTCGTTCATTAAAAGAGCGCCTTTGAATGGCATAACTGCGATTCAGAGTACTTTTATTTCACAATTTCCGACCAACATTTCGATTGGTCATTTCATTTTGGCTGGTTGTATCTTGGCAAAAATCAGCTTTAAAACAGGATTTTTATGGCTACAAACGTGAATATTGACAAAATTTGGGCAGACCTTGAAAAGAAATTTAACGGTGATGCAAATCACGACGTCCAAGTCGTTCAGGAATATTGCCGCACACTTCCTCCATGTGAAGAAAGTGCAAAACTCGTGGGTGCCCTTGGCAAACAAGCTGCTGAAAAATTTCCCGAAGCTGATGCCATTAAAATGGGAAAAACCATTGATAATGCGATTGCTGAACTCGAAAAACAATTTAATGGCGACCCGAATCACGATGTCAAAGTCATCCAGGATTATTGCCAGTCACTTCCTAAAACACAGGAAAATTTCAAGCTCGTGATGGCTCTTGGTCAGTATGCAGCTGCAAAATATCCCGAAGCCGACGAAGTTAAAAAATCGAAAGCTGAATTCGAAAAAATGAATGAAGATGCCAAACAGCTCAAAGCTCGCATCGACGGAATTCAGGAAAAAATCAAGGCAAAGGATATTGCCCCGGCAATCGAAGAAATCCGCGCCATTATTGACGAAACCAAGATTCCGAATCCAGAAGAACAGCGTTTGATTTCGTTCTCACACCCATTTGAAGAAATCATTTTCCAGGCTTCCATCAAGGAATTCAAAGAAACACGCAAACTCGTCCGCGTGTCAAACCTGATGGAAATGCTCCATCTCCAGCTGGGCGGCCTTCTTTCTGAACAGAAAAATTATGATGAAGCCCTCGACGCATTCAATCATGCCCTCGAATTCAATCCAGTCAGTGCCCCGGCAAGCCTCGAAATCGCTCATATTGCCATTCTGAAGAAAAACTACGAAGAAGCATTTGAACTGCTCAAAAAGGCTTATCCCCTTATCTTCACCCGTTCACTTCTCGCTGTTTATTACAGTTTCTTGGCGGAAGTCGTCGAAAATGTCGACAAAAACTATCCACTCGCTGTGGCCTATGTCTATGTCAGCCTTGATTATGCTGAAAATCCGCTCGCTCGCGAAGTGCTTAACCGCCTCGGCAAAGTCCAGGGTATCGACCTTTCCAAACCAACTGTTGAAACCATGCGCAAACTGGCCAATGACGCCAATCTCCCGCTTGGTCCCAATCCTGCCGTTTGTGAACTCGCCGTTAAAGCAGCACGTCAGATAAAATCTCAGCATCCTGACGTCGCGAAACAACTCTTCGCCATTGCTTACGACCTGACTGGTCAGGAATCTCTCCTCAAGGAAATTCGCTGATTTTTCTGAGGGCCGGCCTATCACATCGTGATACGGCCGGCTTTCTGTGCTATGGCTTCGCCATACGCACAGAAAATGCTCGATATCGTTCATTGCATTCAGAACTTTACCACTCGCATGACCTCACGAACATGCACAAAACTCATTCGGGGAAACATTGTATATGCGCAGACAAAACCTCGGTCTTATCACAGTTTTGATTTGTGCACTGGGGTTCGGCTGCTCTTCAGAATCCTCAGAATTTTCGATTCAGAAATTCCCCATTATCAATGGCACACAGATCACAGGCAATGGCTATCTGGCAACAGTTGGCATTGTTCAGGAACTGAATCCGGGGGATTATCATGCCCTTTGTACCGGCACTCTCATTGCCCCCGACTACGTCCTGACTGCGGCTCATTGTGTGGCTGACTGCAATGACGGCAGTGAATCCATCGAAGCCCTTCGTCCAACACTTCGCATCGGTATCGGACAGTCCGTCAGAACCTTCAGATATATCGGCGAAATCAGCGAATACCATGTACATCCCGAGTATATTTGCGAAGAAAATGACCTGTTCAACGATATTGCAGTTCTCAAACTCACAGAAAGTGTCCCGGAATCGGTGACACCACCGGCCTATGCCATAAGCAGTGCACTCGATATTCAGTCGGAAGACGTCGATTCTGAAGACGGTGTTATCGTCGTCAGAGCCGGATATGGCCGGCGTGATGTCAATGATTTGCTTTCGACAGGGCTAAAATACAAGACCGAAGGCCGCATCTACGCCCGTTGTCCAACCACGGGAACACAGAGCAGTCATTGTGGAGAGAAATATACACGCGATAAAGGTTTTCTCTATTTTGATGCCTCAGAAACCGGCACATGTCAGGGAGATTCCGGCGGTCCCGTCCTGCTGAACAAAAACGGATATGAATTCGTCATCGGCGTCACCAGCTACGGCTATGATGACTGCAAGATTATGGATGTCGCAGCAAATCTTTCGGAATACGAGAATTTTATTGCACAATATGTCCCGCTTTTGCAGGAATGGCCGTTTGAAATCTGCGACGACAAAGCCGATAACGATGGCGACACACTCGTCGACTGCGATGACGACGAATGCAAACAGGACGAAGCCTGCAAACCGCCAAAACCCGATGTCGAACCAGAAGAAGAGAATTCGTCATCAGGCGGCTGCAGCATGCATGCTCATCATTCCCATATCTGGTTGTGTCTGCTGCCGCTCATCATGCTGAGAATACGCAGGCGCGGCCGTATGCAATAGGCCGCGCGGCATGGCGTATTGGCCGTTGCGGCCAACAGCCATGCCCACAAAATCCATATAAAACCGCCTGTTTGCAATGGAATTCTGTCCGCTATTTCGGAGTACCTGTGAGCAGAGAGGCATCGGGCGGTTTTGGGGCGCCGGAAACAGGGTTTGTATTCGTTTTTTCCGAAGAGCTGGAAGTTTCTGATGTTTTTGAGCTTTTGGACGAAGCGGATGGCATCATTCTCTGGCGTTCACCCGGACATAACGAACTGACGCCGGACACATAATACAGAATCTCATCACGCCAGAATTCGCCGTCAAAAGACCAGTATACATCGTTGTCGCGCTTTTCAAATGACGCATTCTGGTTGCTTCCGGATGACATATCGCATGTTCCGCCCGAAGCTACGATTTTAAGGCAGTCCGCTTCACGCTGACGTTCTGCGAGCCTGATTTCGATTGCAATCTGCGAAGCAGAAATATCGAGTGCATGAAGTTCAGCCAGGGTTTTGTCATAAATTCCGGCAAGCACAGTCGCCATTCTTTGCTGATGAAGCGAAATCGATTCATCATAAATCGCCTGAATTTTGGAGAGCGAAGCGAAGTTTGCGCCGGCAAACTGGCTGATAGCCTTGCGTTCATCGCTGAGTTTGCGAATGGTTTTGTGCAGTGTACGAAACTGGAAATCATTCAGCACGCGTTTATAAACCGAAGCAGGAATGGGCGAACCAGCCGGATTTTCTGCATACTGAAGGATTTGATTGTAGAAATCGTGCGCTGGCGTCGAAGCCATATAAGCATTCAATGCAGGCGCATCGGCCAGTGTAGTCGCGCGAAATGCCTCAATCGCCTGAGAGGACATGTCATATCGGCACAGACCAAGATAAGAAGCCGCTTCGATGAGCAACAAATCGGGCAACCAGGCTTTGTTAAAGAACGGCGCATGCAAAGCATGAGTCAGAGACAATGCTTTTTCAAACTCACCGGCAAAGAGCTGTCCCCAGGCGTCTTCAAGGACTGCATCACGCAGATGGTGGCTGTTGACATCGACTTTTCGATAGAACGAATCAGCGATATCGAATGCTCGATTTTCATAAGCGATTCGGGCCAAAGCAAGCCAAGCCATATTTGTCTGCTCATAAGCGTCTGAAGACTTGTTATTTTCGAGAAGTTTAATGGCTTCAGTTAAATATTCAGCCGCAGATTTGAATCGAAATTCCGGTGCGCGAACAGCGAGTGCTGCCTGCAGAATCTTAGCGCGCGGATAATAATCCGATGATTTTGGAATATTGGCGAGGAATTGCCGCGCCATATTGACATCAGGAGAGGCGCCATAAATCAGGCTATAACTGATGAAATATAGAAATGCCGACTTTCCGGATTCATTAATTTCACCAAAATGGTCTTTAAAGCGCAAAGGATCCGAACTCGTATAATCCGAAGCATGTGCGGTTTCGAGAAAAGCTTCAAAGGTCGAAGTATAATCGCGAATCTTAGCCTTCGATTGAAGGGCTCTATCGAGATATGGCGCAGCCATTGTTGGAGCACTCAATGCCCGAAGCGCCAGCCCCGTGCATTGATTAAGAGCAGCTCCGAGTGGAGAATCGATGGGAGGATTCATCTGTTCCATCAAAGCCAGACAGGACTCGAGTGCACTGACGGGATTTTCGTCAATTTTCGAGATATATCCTATGACTTTTGGGACTTCAGAATCATAGGCGCGTGCATTTTCCGTATCACTTTGAAGTTGAGCATATCGGCGCGCCACTTCGGCCTGAACGGAATACGTCTCGTAAGCTTCTTCGAAGAATTTCTGAAAAACGAGCGGAATGTTTGATGACTCTACAGCCGAAAGAATCGTTTCATCGCCGACGACAGGGACTGTGTCATCCCCGGAACTCGCCAAATTATCAGCAGATGCAACATTTTTATTCGACGTTTCGGGTTCGTGAAGCATCAAATAACGCATATGAATTGCTGTTAAAACGCGAGGAGAGACGCCAGCCTCTTCGAGACGCGTGATTTCATACTGTTCAAGCTTCGGCAAATCATCCGCACTGTTTACGATGGCAATGATGACTTCATCCGAGAGTCCTTGTGCAGTCATGGCTGTAATTTCCTGAATGGTGAGAGCTTCAGCCAAAGTTGCAGACCCTATAATGCCGAAAGTCAGTGCGGCAGAAACCAGAATTGTTCTAAAAAATCTGTTCATCCTATGCACCTCTTAAAGTTCCGGCAGGAAAAAGCTGACGCCAACGGACAACGTACAGGGAACAACCCATTGCGTCGGTGCATGATAAAACCTCAGAGAAGCTTCCAGTCTCAAGGCGAGCCAATTGAGGAAAAAGATGTGGAAATCCGTACCAAAGACGCCTTCTGCATGGGCCTGAATCGAAGTTTCTGTACGGGCATCATTCACGGAATCGGAAACGACGACACCGATACCGGCAAAAATCCCCCAGTCAAATCTGCCAAGATTCGATGTTTCGACAGTGGATTTGCCATAAACCGGATGAAACGTTGCCATCAGGCTGATATCACCACGTTGTTCATCCCCGAGATACTTCACATCCATCGTGCTCTGGTGTTCATCGATAAAGTCACCGAGTGTCGTTCCAGTATGAAGCATGAGCAAAGAGCCTCGCAACATCAGGCCCCACATTTCAGTGAAACGATAATGAACATCTAAAGCGATAGGAAAATAGTTGTAATAATCATCGGTTGGAATGTACCCGATGTTCAGGGCGAGTTCAAAACGGCGAGCCGTTGTAAAGAGCTGAGAGCCTGAGTGGGCGGGAATATCGCGGGTTGTCCAGATTTCATCCAGATCGTCGTCGAGAGCATCCGCAAACGCCGCCTTCATATTGAGACATGAGCATCCGAGCAGAAAGAGCACGACAATCAAAACTTTTTTAAGATTCAGAAACATATTTAAGTTCATTATTCAGCCTCCCATTAAAGCAAAAATGAGACGCTGAGGCTGAATTCGGAAGAAGTTCCGAGGCCTTTGTCGTTTTGTTTGCCGAAGAGATACTCTCGAAAATCGAAGCGAAGTCCGACAAAATCGAGGAAAACGAATCGGATTCCGAGCCCCAGATTGCCTTCAAATGTCGCGCCATAATGGATTTTACCGATTTCAACATCGTCAGGATATTCGACGATCTGAACACCGAGACCTGCTGTCAGATTCAAATCGAAATGGGCAATAGAATCGTTTGCGAGTGCGAATTTACCCATGAATGGCGAAAAGACCGGATTTAATGCAAAACGGGCTGTTTCATATTCCTTAAGTTTGACATTGCGAAGCTGAATCTGCTCCGCGGCACTCCCCATTAAACGGTCATAAGTCGGTGTGACGAAGCGCATGCATTTCTGTCCAGAAGCGCGAAGCTGATCCTGGCCTGTTTCATCGCTAAAACACCCCATATAAG
>JAZRWV010000363.1:0-6857 GCA_045599925.1 Myxococcota bacterium | reverse complement strand
AAATCTATACTCAGCATAAATGTAGGCATAACCTAGGTTTTACCGGAATGGGGGGCCGAAAAGCTGACCGTTTGGTGGACGGTTAGCTTTGCAGAGCCCAGTGAGCAAATGAAATACGCGAGTTGGAGAGCCGAGAGGCTCGGGAAACGAAGCGAATTTCATATTGCGAACTGAGGACACGGGGCAGAGCCCCGCCTGAGCTGTAACTCAATTTCGGTTGCTACTCACCAAATTAATCTATACCCAGCATAAATGCAGGTACGACCTAGACTTTTACCAAAATGGGGGGCTCTCTACATGTGCTCAACAAAATATTGTTACTCAATCTCTGAATTCTTCACACGGTGGCAATATGTGCTGCACAATTAAGGAATTCATTTCGATATTAACCAGAACCGCGTGTATAGCTTGCACGAAGTTCTGGTTAATAAACATCCGGAAGACAATGCTCGGAATTACGGTCAAATCTCCTCTTGTGACCTCTAGCACTCCGTCTGGCTGAGCCCCCTCTGAGTCTCTTGAACGGCTTGGTTTTATTTTTCTGATGGCACTCTATTGGCTTCGCCAATACGAGTGCCTCGCCGCGCTTTTGGCTTCGCCAATACGCTCGGCAACTTTTTGCGGGATTTATTGCTCTATCAATGGCGCAAGTGTCCCAATGCCATCATGGTTCCAGTATAACGGTGGATTCTGCATTTCCCCAAATCCGCAAAAATACTGATATCCATATGTCATCAACTCGAACTTCGCTTCTTCCGGAAGCTTGTTTCGCGTACAAAATGACTGACCATAAGGCTTTAACCTGCTCGCAGCCTCATTCGCATCTTTTACCGGATAGATGTTCAGTATCCTCGGCTCCAGTATTGGCTCAAACTCACTTCCTTCTCCATGAATCGCCATCACATCGTGGTTCACTTTGCCTCGAAGAATTGTCACTCCATTCAGCTCTGCCATCAGCAAAACTGTGTTTCGATGCGCAAGTTCCCTCGTTTCCGGCATTAACTCCGGCAGGGCTTTTCCAATTTTGTCGCAGGCTTGGATGAGCTTGCGGCCAAATTCTGTCGCATTATCTCTGTCGCATTCAATAAACACACATTTCGGTGACAAACATCCGGTCTGATCCCATATCGACACATCGATTGACATCGATTCATAGTCTTTTTCTCTCAGATCATTGATTTCGTCTCGATATATCGCCAGCGCTGACAGGCGATGGCCGTGACGAATCAATCTTGGGCTTTGGTTTTCAGGAATCTTTCCAATTAGATTCTCATAATGACGAACTGTTTCATCTGAACCACTTACATTCACAGCGTCATGCTCTGAAATCAGCTTTCCCAGAACTTCTTCGTCGTGACCTGTATCTATAATTTTAAGTCTCTCCGCGAATAATGGCGCATGTTTTTGCAAAAATTCCAGAAATTCCAGAAATAATGGAATGAATGAATGTGCCGGCCGAACCGATAGCTTCAACGGAAGCATAAGACTCAGCATCATGTCCTGAAAGGACGCACTTGGTACTGTGGAGGCCGTCACGAGCAACAGCTTTTGAACACATGAGTACGGCAAAATCTCTTTTCGTCGCTCAAGTGGGGTGGAGAGCTCCAGCATTTCTCCCATGTTTTCCAGCGAAAAATTCGGTATTTCCCGTTTGAATAAGGTCGAAAATTCATCCGCATTCCAGTGCGAAAACATGCGCTTAAAACCATAACAAAGAACTTCCTGCGAATATCCGATTTCTGATGCATGCCGAGTCAATATGGCTTCAAGTTCCTGAATATGGGAGAAAAGTGTGAGCATATTCTGTATGTATCCCTAAAACTGTTCGCCAACAATGAATGCAGCGAGAGATGAGAATCAATGAACAATTTGCAAGGTACAATGTGCAATTGCAGCTGCATAAAGCTAAATCGCCGCAATAAAGCAGGCGGCACAATGTCAATCGGAATGCTTAAACACAATAAGAAATGAACAACACTGGTTTTTAGTATTCAGTATTCAGTTCATCGTTAACGAACAACGAAATATAATACCATTTCATTCGGCGTAGCATGCTGCGCTGCAATAGAATTGCACATTGCTCATTACTCATTGAATTGCACATTGTTCATTGCACATTGCTAATAGCTCTTCCTGTTGGTGTGTCAGCCTTCGAAAGCTCGTATGGCGTACCCTCAAAGAGAACATAACCGCCACCAGGTCCGCCTTCCGGCCCCAGCTCAATGACATGATGTGACTGCGCAATCAAATCCAGATTGTGTTCGATGACAATAATGCTTGCCTGATGAGCTACCAGTCGATGAAGAGAGGTCAGCAGGTTCGATACATCCTGCATGTGAAGGCCGACAGTCGGTTCATCAAAGATGAATAGCGTTCGACTCGTATTTTGTGTCGCCCGATCGAGGTAGGAAGATAGTCGAAGACGCTGATATTCTCCCCCGGAAAGTGTAGAGGTTGACTGTCCCAACCGAATATATCCAAGTCCAACGTCACACAGCGTCTGCAGAGGCCCAGAGATGACCGGATATTCCGCAAAAAAGTTCCGCGCTTCGGATACGGACATCTCGAGGATATCGGCGATGTTTTTGCCGCGATATTCAACCGAGAGTACTTCCGGAATAAAACGCTTTCCTCCGCATACCGGACATGGAATGTGAAGGTCGTTCATAAACATCATTTCAATCGTTTTCTGTCCAATTCCTTCGCATTCAGGACATCTTCCGCATGACGAGTTGTACGAAAAATACGAGGCATTGAGGTTTCTTTCCTGGGCATCCGGTTGCTTTGCAAATAGCTGGCGTATATCGGTAAATGCTCGGGTCATGGTGGCAACGCAAGCTCGAAGTGTCTTGCCGCCAATGCGTTGTTCCATCATGACGACTTCGTCAAAGTTGTTAAATCCTTTAATTTTGGCTTTGGTGTCGACATCTGACGAAATCTGTTCAGATTCGTTGTCTTCCGTCATTTCAGATTCGTTTTCCGGGCTTCGAATATGCCACTTTTGATACAAAACTCCATTAATTAATGAGGATTTTCCGGAACCGCTCACGCCGGCAATGGTTACGATCTGACCAAGGGGAATATCAACCGATATGTTTTTCAGATTGTGAATTGTGGCATTTTCAATGCGAAGAAATTTGCCGGTGTTGAGCTTTTCCCTATTCAAATGGGTGCGGGATTCATTGCGAAGCATTGAACCTGTCGGCGTTTGGCTCTGATGAAGCCCGGAAACAGTTCCTTCAAAGATGATTTGCCCTCCGCATTCACCACCGCCAGGACCAAGCTCTATCACGTGATCGGCTTGTTCAATGACATCCGTATCGTGTTCGACGACCACAAGCGTATTACCAAGTGCCTGCAACTGCTTCATCACGTGAATGAGTTTCTGGCTATCCACAGGATGAAGGCCTGCCGTCGGTTCATCCAGAACATACAGGGTGTCTGTGAGTCCGCGCCCCAATCCACATGACAAGTGAAGACGCTGGCATTCTCCGCCAGACAGTGTCTTGCTTCGACGGTTTAGTGTCAGATAACCAAGACCGACATCGTGCATTGTTTGAAGTCTCAAACGGATTTCTTCAAAAGGTGTTGCAGAACCCGAATTCTTTACATTTTCCTGTTGAATCGATTCAAAAAAGGTCAAGGCTTCGGAAACGGTCATCCGCATCACATCGACAATCGTTTTGTCGCAAATGCTGACATGGCGCGCAATATCTGACATGCCTGAGCCATCACAGCTTTCGCATGGGGTGTATCCTCTGTATCGGGCAAGCTGAATGCGCGCCGTAAACTTTTGGCTCTTCGACTGGAGCATTTCAAAATAGCCCATCACGCCTTTATACGGTGGTTTGCCGAATTTCACGAGGTTTTGCTGCTCTTCGGTTAAGCTTTCAAAAGGCACAGATACTGGTATTTTCTGACGTTCACAGAATCCAAAAAGCTGTATCTTTCGGCTGTGTGCTTTCGGCGTTCGCAATGGAATGATTGCATCTTCCTCAATGCTTAAATGAGGCATAATGACTCGATTCCAGTCGATGCCGCTGACTGATCCAAAACCTGTACATACTGGGCAGGCCCCAAGTGTTGAATTTGGATCAAAGTTTTCAGGCCGAAGGGTAGAGTAGGTCCGACCGCATTTTCGACATGTGTTGCGGCGATCAAATGTCAGCGTAATGACTTCATCCGGCTCTATCACATCCATATAAAGGCGGCTTTCTCCGAGTTGAAAACCCTCTTCCAGAGCTTCAGAAAGACGCCCTTCCACACCAACTTCCGGCTTAAAGGTAATGCGATCGATGAGTATCGGAAAACTGCGTGCATCCAGAAGATTCTCAACGTCACCTTCAGAAAGTTCAATGATTCGGTGATCCTGCCACAATCGGTGATAACCACCAACGGCAAGAGATGATAGCCTCTGGGCTGCGGTTTCGCCTTCCGAAAGCTGAACTTCTGCATAAATGACGAGTTTTAGTTTATGTCCAAATTCCGATAGCCTGCGTCCTATCTCAATGTCTGAATCGCGTCCCACAAGCCCTCCGCAATGCGGACAGTGTTGCGTTCCCATATTCGCAAACAGTTGAGCCAGATGCACGAGCAATTCAGTTACAGTTGCAATCGTCGAACGCGGATGGTCAAAACTGCTCTGCTGGCGAAGTGCTATCGATGGAAGACAGTTTTCAACCTTGTCAATGGGCGGTTTGGGCATTTCATCCAAAAACATGCGCGCATACGTTGACATCGATTCCAGAAAACGTCTTTGGCCTTCTGCATAAAGTGTATCAAACGCCAGACTCGATTTCCCAGAACCACTCACTCCGGTTAATACCGTAAAAGAGCGCAGCGGTATCTGACATGAAATATTCTTGAGATTGTTTGTTCTTACGCCATAAAGGCCGATATGCTGAGACATGATTATTGAACACAAACCAATGTTTTATGCGGAAAATCCGCTATCAATATTAACTTCACTGGGGTTCTGTTTTGCGCATCCCATAACGAATAACGAACAACGCGAAACGAAAATAAATCCCATTTCATTCGGTGTAGCACGCTACGCCGAATCATCGAACGGACTGGTTAAACATTCAATTCACATTGCACATTGATCTCACCATTTCACTCAGTTTCATCATCGGCAGTCCCTGAATCGCTGTCGGATCATCGTTTTCCAATGCCGTAAACAGACGCACCCCGCGAGATTCAATCTTAAATGATCCAGCACAGTCCAAAGGCATGTCCGCAAGAACGTATTCATGAATCTCTTCATCACTTAAATCCTTGCGGAAATGAAGTTTAGCCCGGTTTTGATATTCCATGACTTTATCGCCTTTGATCACGCATAAACTCGTCGCAAGAATGGCAGTCTTCCCTCGAAGTGTCTGAAGTTGCGCAGATGCGGCTTCTATCGTTCCCGGTTTTCCCAGCAGCCTGTTCCCATCCACAAGCCCCTGATCGCTTCCAATGATGATTTCATCTGGATACTTTTGCCATAAACTCATGGCCTTTCCGCGCGCATGCACCGAAATGAGTTCCAGTGGATGAAGTCCTTCAATGGCCTTTTCTTCATATTCAGGTGCAATACAGATGACTTCATAGCCTGCGTCATTCATTAATTTTTTACGATATTTGCTTGTACTCGCCAGGATCATGACTCGAACTCTCCATTTTCAACGATTTTCCGGGCTTCATCTTCGCTGCATCCGAGTGTTTCCGTAATGTAGTGTGCGGTATCGGCGCCAAGAATAGGGGAAGGTTCGTAGTTTTCCCGAGGACTGTCGCTTAATCGCACGGCAGATGCGATGCAGCGTACGTCTCCAGCTGTGGGATGATGAACTGTTGTCACGACTTTTCTCGCGTCGATTTGAGGATGTTTCAGGGCCTGATTCATGTCGTTGAGTGGTCCGGCTGGGACGCCGGCTTTTTCGAGAATTTCAATCCATTCTGATATCGCTTTTTTCGAAGCAGCTGCATTTAATCGGGCTTCGAGTGCCGGCCAGTTCTGACGTCGCGAGTCATTCGTTAAAAATCTTGGATCTTCAGCCAGTTCGGGATCTTCAAGTGCATTCGCAAGTTTGCCGAAGAGCATGTCGTTTCCGGCTGCAATATTGAAAAATCCATCTGAGGCACGAATCGATGCAAACGGACATATCGTGACATGGCGATTGCCTATGGCGGTAGGAGCTTTTCCCGTGTTCAGCGTTCGGGTCGCCGCATTTTCAAGAATCGACATGAGCACATCGAACATGGCAATGTCCACATGCTGACCGCGACCCGTCTTTTCGCGCTGATAAAGGGCTGCAAGACATCCAACGGCAGCAAAAACACCTGTGTCCACGTCGGCCACACTCATGCCCACTTTGCTGGGATGTTCAGGATCTGGGCCCGTGATGCTCATCATGCCTGTTAGTCCCTGAATGATGAGGTCATACGCAGGCTTTTGCGCACAAGGTCCTGAATGCCCGTATCCAGAACACGAGCAATAAATCAGGCGCGGATTGCGTTTCGATAAGACTTCATACGAAAGCCCAAGATGATCCATCACACCCGGCTTGAAATTCTCGACGACGACATCCGCCGTATCAATGAGCTTGAGCAAGAATTCCAAGGCTTTGGGATTCTTTAAATTCAGAACAATGCTTTTTTTACCGCGATTAACACTGATAAAATAAAGGCTTTCTTCATTCACAAATGGGCCATAAGCTCGCGAATCGTCACCTTTTTTCGGTCGTTCAATCTTGATAACTTCTGCACCAAGATCGGCAAGCATCATGGTGCAAAATGGACCCGCAAGAATGCGGCTGAAATCGATGACTCGTATGCCTTCAAGTGCGAACATGTTGTTTCCTCCATTCAACCTG
>JAZRWV010000362.1:0-12771 GCA_045599925.1 Myxococcota bacterium | reverse complement strand
TGGTCATGTTTCATGCCACCTGCAGTAACTAGTCGTTTCAAGGCTTCGTTCGTGTTAGCTAATCACGAACTCAAACGCAACCATACAAGTTGTAACATAAATTGAGCTTAAACTCACGAGTGAGTTGATTTTCTTCGGAATCCCATCAATCCTAATAACGCGAGGAACAGACAGATCAAACCGGCAATAGGTGTGGATGAATTCTGGTGCAAATCGCAGCTGCAGCCTGATTTTTTGTTTTTTCCATTTTGAGCAGCTGCAACGTCATCCTGAATGTTTTTAAGGGTTTCGAGCAGGCGCGGAGGCCACACCCGTGTTTCACGTATGCGTTCGATATTGGCAAAATCAGGCGATGCATCGACAGCCTGCTGATAATATCTTCGGCCGGCTTCGTGATCGCGTTCATCACTAAACTGATAAAGAGCAACAGACAAAGCCGCCAAAGCCCCAGCGTTATCTCTGTTCATGTTCTTGTTAACAGCTTCCGTTAACAAGGCTTCGGCATCTTCAAGACGATTGTTGAGAATCATGGCAAGTCCAAGACTGGTCGTTATTGTTGTTTCATTCTTGAGCTGAGTTTTTTCTTTTTCCTTTGCGAGTTCAAGCAATTCAAGGGCTTTAGTCTCGCGAGTGCAGCATGGATTTGGTGTTTCAGTTTCGCATGTTTTTATCGTTTCAGAGGTACATGAACTTGCCAAAAGAGTCTTTGCATAACCAAATTCCAGTCGTGCACGTGCTGAATTTTTAATATCGATAAGTGGTTCGACTTGTTCCCAGAGCACATTCGCTTCTTCGTATCGTTTCAAGCCTGTTAATGCTTCTGCTTTTCCAAGTATCATCACGGGATCGGAATATTTGGTATAACCTTCATCGGCTAATTGGAGTGCTTTTTCATAATTTCCAGCACGATTGAAGGTTAGAATGGCATTCAGATAAAGAATCGCCATTTTTTTTCCGGATTGAATTGCCTTTTCGGTCAGTTCTGCTGCTTTTGAATATTCGCCATTTGTGGACAGAATGGCTGTCATTGCGGTCAGATAACGGACATCATTCTCATTGAGATGATAAGCAGATTCATAAAGTTTCAGAGCTTCATCCTTGCGTTTTTTGTCTTCCAGTATTTGAGCTGTCAGATAAAAAAGTTCTGCATTATCGGTAATTCGTTTGGTTGCTTCAAGACATGTGTCAAGGACAGAATCGCGTTTAAGTTCATTCTGAACATAGCAAAGATTGGCATAAATCTGATCGTTATCCGGATTGAGGCTTTTAACCTTAAGGAAAATGGATTCAGCTTCTTCGTGTTGTTGTGTCTGTCCCAACGAAACTCCAAGAATATTGAGGTAATTAATATTATCGGGATCGGTTTTGAGAAGTTCTCTGGCTATATTCTGAGCATTAGTCCACTCACCAGTTTGATAGGCTTCCACGAGAGCTTCTTTGTTTGTCGGAGCAGGAGTCTGGGTAAAAGCATTACCAGCCATCAAAACCAGTGAAGACGTGAGGAGCAGTTGTTTTAGTAACGAATATTTCATATCAAAGCTCGCAAGGGATGAAGAGATGACAGACGGGAATAAAAAAAGCGCCCAAATGGCGCTTTTTTTATATAATCCGAAAAAATTTTAGGATTAATACATGAGTTTAAGGCCGACGAACCAGTCGACATTGAGGGATTCAGTGCGTTTAATACGCTGACCGACGCGATCGAGAGCGCCACTGAATGTTGGGTTGCGTTCTTCTATGCGATTATCGGTGACGACAGAGTCTTTGCCTTCCGCTGTCGAGCCGTCCGGATTAACTTTAATGCGGTCAACACCGATTTTGGTAAACGTGATGAAGTGGTTCTGAGCGTAATCGATGGAAACGCCGGCGATAATCTGGAGGTACTGAAGGGGCTGAATGGTGAGGTTAACGGCACCACCTACGCGGGCATAACCTTCGTAATCGAAGAGACCGTCTTCATGGAATGTTCCGTTGAATGTTCCATTCATGATGGATTTATAGACATCGTTTGTCGAACCGCCGTTTGACCATTTGGATGCGATCCATCCGCAAGGTGAATTTGCGCTGAGAGCGTCGGCTGCAGAAGCATCCATACAACTGCTTGTTCCAAGAGCATCGGAAATCTCGCTGTATGCACGTCCTTCACCCGTGTATTTGAAATAACCGCGGAGATCGATTTTGACGAAACGCTGCCATTTGACGTCAATGCTTTCGTAGGGAATGAACTCGATACCGAGATCGATGCGTCCCCACATACCGGGATCGACACGTTTCTGGTTTCCGCCGTAATCTTTATAGGCATCATCCGTTCCGACCGGAAGACCATACTGCAAACGGATATAGGGATCGACGAAGGAGAAACGATGAGATGCTGCAACAGTGAAGAGGAATTGATGGACACCGGAACCTACGCCGTCATTATCGATTTTGGTGACATTGCCTGTTGGGGCAAAGTAATCAAAAGCCAGTGTTACAGTTGAACGGCCTGTATTATTTTCCCATGGACGTTCTGGAATGAAGTGGCGTTCCGTATTGTAGGGACTCCATGCAATACCGAAACTCATATCACCGAGACCGGAACGTTCAGGTCCTTTCAGGTTTTCACCGGCTTTGAGATCAAAAAACTTATAGGGGCGTTCTGCTGTTGTCTGTGCAGGGGCAAGGGTCGAAATACCCGTAACTTTATCCCCCATCTTCGTTCCGGTATCTGAAATGTGATACTCTTCTTTATCGCTGCTCGTATCAAATTTGTAGCTCTGTTGATCCGAAATGATAATGGGCATGTGCATGCGAAAAGCCAGATCATGGAACATACCGATTTCAAGATCAATATCGAACTCGTTAACGACGCGTTCATACTGAAGTTCATTGAGCAAACGGATATTTCCGTTGTCATTATATTCACGTTTTAGCTTAGCCCATTCAAGACGCTGAACGAATTTTGGGGTAAGTGCAATATCAAACGGGTCACTGACTTTTTCATTGCCAAGATAAACTTCATCGGCAGCATCCAGCACATCCGTAACATCGGCTGCCATGGCTTCGCCTGCAGCAAATGTCCCAGCCATCATTGCCAGAATTGCCAGTTTTTTTGCGTTACCGAGCACCATTCTGTCTCTCCTTAAACATCCAAATGTTCGCAGGGGTGAATTCCCTGAACTATTTACTGAATTGATTCAATATGACTTAACGGCCAGAATATTAACCAGCCAATAATCCTCTTTTAGCACATTGTGTAGAGTTCTGCCAGTATGCGGAGCCAGTCATTCTGACAATAAACAGAATAACATTTGTCTTTTATAGATACTGTCACAAAAAATCAATTTTTAGAGATATGCACTTTTTCTTCTTCACTCTTAATTCTGCATCTCAAGTGTATGTTCTGCCGGAGTCAATCCAGATTAGAGTGGGAACGCTTTCGACTGTCTAAGTTAATTTTTTAGCCATAAACGGCGTCAGACAATGCATCCGGAATGTCGCTGATTTGAATAACCGCGCCCATCGAAGGCAGCGTCAGGATGAGTACGTTCGAATAGATACATTTCATTTGCCACGAATTTGCTAAAAAATAAGCGTCTTTTTTAGGAATGTGGTATCATTATAAATACGCCTCTTCAAAGGGAGGTTTTCGCATTCAAAAAATTATAACTGGCGAGAGATCAATGCTTCTAACTTGCAGCAACTGCCAAAATACATATTTCGTAGACGACCAGGTTTATGCACAGCAGGGGGGCGCTTTTTGCGAACAGTGCCAGATTCCTCTTATCCCCGTTCAAAATGGTGGATATGAACAGTGGAATCAGCAGGAACAGCAGTGGGGGCAACAGCAAAACGCTCAATGGGGACAACAGGATCAGCAGTGGGCCCAACCACAAAACGCTCAATGGGAACAGCAAAATGCCCAGTGGAATCAGCAGGAACAACAGTGGGGGCAACAGCAAAACGCTCAATGGGGACAGCAGAATCAGCAGTGGGCTCAACAGGATCAGCAGTGGGGGCAGCAGCAAAACGCTCAATGGGGACAAAAAACACCTGATGATGCTCAATGGGGACAAAATCCGCCCATGGATGCACAGTGGGGACAACAGCCATCCGGCGGAAGTCAGTGGGGGAGTCAGGAACAATGGAGCCAGATGGCTGACAAACCCAAGGAAACCGTCGCCCTGATGGACGCTATTGAAGAACCTGTCAGACATGATGACAACGGCGAACGCACAGTCGCTATCGATGCCGCATGGGATGACGGGGGTGAACAGCCTCCACGACCAAACTTTAATCAGCCTGCCAAAGCTGCTCCCGCCGATGAATGGGATAGTTGGGGGAGGGCCGAAGAACTGCCAACATCTGCTTCCCGCGCAGTTTCCGGCAATTCAAATGCTTCCAGTATCATCGTCGGAAAACAAATGGATCCCATCGCCAACGAAAATATGACGCGACAAATCGACGTGCGAACCGTTCAACAGCTTTACGGCGATAAAATTAACCCCTTTACCGAATTCTTCAAATCCATTCCCATCCGATACCTCATCCTCGCCGGAAGCCTCATCGCCTTCGCTTTCATCGGACTCGCTGTCGGTTACTATTTCATCAACAAACCCGCTGAAAATGATAAAATTTTTAACGACGTCGGTGATGAAATTACCGCCGATACTCCTAAAGAACCCAGAAGTTTCGATGATATGGCTATGACCATGAAAAATCTTTCGCCTTCTTTCCGACCCGTCGATGGCGAAAATATTCATGATGGCTCCATCGTCGCTGTCGCCCCCGAAATCGGCATCATCTATGATGAAGATAAAATCGCCGATTTCAATGAGGTGAAATCCGGTGGTGAATTCGTCTCAAAACTTAACGATATCGCATCTAAAGATCCCAATAAACTGAGCCAGCCTATCGTTTTCCTGTTCGACGAAAGTCTGAACATGTCCGTTATCTATCGGACTCTCTATTCATTTGGGGCTTCCAGCAGACCGGTTCGAATCGGCGGTATCACGCGAAATGGTATTACAACTCTCAATATTCTGCCCTGTCAGTGGCCAGATCACGAACTCACAACATTCGGCGACTGTCCAAATGTTTCCATCGAGATGAAAATCACAAAGCTCGAAATGATCATGCATAGAATTGATGAAGCTGAACCCCTGTCCATCGATCCTGATGGCACTGAACACATGGAACTTCGCGACGAAATTATTGGCGGAAAGGCAAACTTTAACAGCATCAGTGATGCACTTTCACGTCTTAGAAGTGCTTCAAATTCAAGCGTTATTCTGAAACCTGACGGCGATGTAACTTTCGGCATTTTTATGCAGATTGTTGAGGGACTGCGCGGATCTGCGGATACTCCCATCGTTCGCCAGATGTACCTCAATAAAGTTCCCCTTAAATAATCTTTTCTTTTTGGCGCGCGGCTATTCGGGATGTTCCCGAATACGCCTGCGCTGCGGTGCTATGAACAGCCATCGCAATGGCTGTTCATACGCCCCGCTCCTTTTTTGACGGAATGACTAAACCCATGACCTCTGCATATTATCTCGGTTTTGATATCGGCGGCACAAATGCTCGCTGCGCTCTCATTCTCAATATCGATGGACAGTTCAAAATTCTGTCTTCTCAAAAACATTCCATTCGTGGAACCCAGTCACCTCGCGATGTTGCTCAGGTAATTCGTCACGTCGTCACTCATATCCCCTCCGAATTTGATATCAATCCCGACGCCTTGTCCGGAATCGGTGTCGCCATTGCGGGACAAATCGATATCGACGAACATACTGTTCTCAATGCACCAAACCTCAACTGGCATGGCGTTGAATTTCATGCCTGTATCCGGGAAGCCATTTCCGACGTTGCACCCAATGTTGAAATTCGCATCGCCAATGATTTAAACGCCATCGCTTGGGGGGAATACAACTTCGGTGCCGCTCGTTCCATTTCCAGTCTCCTCGCCATTTATGTCGGCACCGGAATTGGCGGCGGTCTCATTGTCGACGGAAAACTCATGCTCGGTGCCGACAATGTCAGCGGCGAAATCGGACACTGCAAATTCCCTCATTTCAAAACGGATTACCCTTGCGGATGTGGTCAAAATGGCTGCATCGAAGCTTTTGCCGGTGGAAAAGCTATCGAATACAGAATTCTTCACGACATTCAGAATCAGGTCATCAGCCGCGAAGAACTCGGTCTCGGTCCGGATGAACATCCAACCGCGCGCTGTATCGAACGGGCTTATAAAAAAGGACTTCCATACGCACTCGATTTCTGGTCTGAAACCGCCCTGGCCATTGGACTGCTAGCTGCAAATGCCATCGCCATTCTCAATCCTCACGGACTTTTGCTGGGCGGCGGTGTGCTCGAAGGTTGCCCGGAACTGCTCACTCTCGTCGTCGAACATATCATGGATATGGCCCCTCGTGTTTCTACAGCTAATCTGCAGTTCATCAAGCCGACGCTTCACGATGATGCAGGTACTCTCGGGGCCGCACTCCTCTGCCTTAAATAAGTCTCTCTTTTTGTATTTTATTCATCCCTTTTTATGACAGTTTTTACGGAACATCGCATGATGAACGATGTTCCTGGTTCGATATATCTCATGCAGGAATATTCAGATCAGAACCTCTGCCCTGAAGAGGCTTCTTCCTTACAGGACGACTCGACTCAGGATAATTCTTCCGACACGTCTTCTTCAAACAGATTCCATCAGGAAAGACGCGGTTCAAGACATAACTTTTCACATCCTGACAATCGCCAGAAAAATAATAACAATCCGCACAGAACTCAGCCGGCACAACGGCCGGCTGCTCCGTCTGGGGCTGCTCCAACAACTCCAAAAACGGAACGCCCGTCCATGCATTCTCCAAACCGTAAATTTAATGCGGAAAGAGAACCTCAAAAACGACCGGATGGACGAAATATCCGACAGCCGTTTGATGGCGCAGCTCATCTATATGAAGTGATACAGGTGCGCCTCGTGCGCACGCAAAGGCTTGTCGAAGTCAACACGAATTCTCTGCGGCTTGGCCCAAATACCCCTGTCCTCGTCAGAGTGCACCGCAATATTTTGCTCGCGACAACTGTCGGTTACAGACATCGCCGTGTCGCAGAAATCAACTCATTGCCGTTTGTTGTGCGCATTGCCACGGATGAAGACAAAGCCATCGATGCCGATAACGAACTCATCGAAAGAAAAGCTCAGGAACTTGCGTCGGATTACGCCATTAATCAGAACCTTCAAATGAAGGTTCTTTCAGCAGATCTCAGCCACGATCATAAGAATATTACGATCAATTTTGCATCTGATGTTCGCGTCGACTTTCGCGAAATGGTGGCTTATATGGCCGGACAGCTCAAACTTCGCGTTGAGATGTATCAGCTCGGTCTCCGCAATGGTACTGGCATTATCTGTGGTCTTGGTTCATGCGGACAGCGTCTGTGCTGCGGCCGTTTTCTCGGTCAGTTCGATCCCATTGCCGTCAAACAGCTCAGAGCTCAGGGGCTTGCAACCAACCCCAAGCGCATCAGTGGGGTATGCGGCCGGCTTTACTGCTGCATGAGTTATGAGTATTGTGATTATATGAAAGAACGGCGAGCACTTCCCAAAAAGGGAAGACGGGTTTTTTCCAGATGGGGTATTGGACGCATTACAGATATTGACATGCTCAGAGAAGAAGTCGTTGTTACTTACGAAAATGGCGAAAGTCAGCGGCTGACGCCAAATGACTTTATCCTGGCAACAGATGAAATTGCGGCCAAAGTTGAAGCCGGTGAATATGAGTTTCCGCTTGAACCTGCAAAATTTTATCTCAATCAGGATCCCTCTTCTGCTGCTGAAGCCGAAACGCAGACGCGTCCAAATAAATCTCATGCGACGCCTAAGCGCATGGATGCAACCACCAAAAAGCCCGTTACCACGCGAAAGCCCATTCGTCCGGCAACGGCCGCGCCTGTTCAGGCTGCGGATAATGCATCCGAAATATCTGTCGAAAATAAAGCAGAAAAAGTTGCACATACGCGAAGGCACCGTACGGTTGCCAGGCATCACACGACGGATGTGTCAAAGCCTCAAACGGCAGAAATTCAGACTTCGCAAGAGCCCAGGTGTTCTCAGGAAAAACGCATAAAAGCGGTTTCTCCGGTTCCAAAGCCTGGTCCGGAGAATGCAACAGCCGTTGTACCTGAAGTCGTTCACCATCATCACGTCACGAGAAAAGTTCGAGCGCATCAGGCAAATCTTGAAGAGGCTATGAATGCCAATGCAGAAGCCAGAAATACTCCATCGAGAACGAGTCGCAGAAGATTTTCCCCTCTGCCTCCTTCAAATCCTGGCAATAACACTTAACCGCCATACGGCAGTTTTGAGCTGCGGTATGTCATTTCACCAGAATTCATTATGCCAGTCATCATTGCCGGAAAGCGCAGAGGTGCGAAACTGCTCGTTCCCGAAGGTATCGGAGTTCGTCCGACTCTTGTTCGCGTTCGTGAAGCTTTATTTTCGATGCTCACAAGCGAACTTGGTTCATTTGAGGGCTGCAGGGTTCTTGATCCCTTTGCCGGTGCAGGAATGCTCGGACTCGAAGCATGGAGCCGTGGTGCGGAACATGTCGATTTCGTTGAGCTTTCCAAAACACATTTTAATATACTCAATAAAAATATTGCCTCACTTCGTGCCAATAATGAAGTGAATGCAATTCTCGGCCAGTCTCCGCGAGACTGGTATCGGTTTGCCGGTCAAAAATATGAGCTTGTTCTTTGTGATCCGCCATACGCAGCTGGTCTTTTGCCCCAAACGCTGAATGCCCTCATCGACAATCAGCTGCTCAAATCCGGTTCAATTGTTTCTGTGGAACTCAATTCTGAGGATAAGATTGAAATACCGGAATCATTCGAGTGCATCAAGGACAGAAAATACGGCAAATGCCGCATTTGTCTGCTTATGCCGATAGTGCGCGACCGTATGTAATAGGTCGCTCTGTTTGGCGTATTGGCCTGCTGAGCCGTCGTGTACAACGGTTCAGCAGGCCAATAGCCATGCGGCGCGGGCGTATGTTAATAGCCCGCGCATCCCATGAAAAAGTCTGTCCAAAACGGCCGTAAAAAAGATTTTTTCGGGATATTATCGGCACGGGGACTATTCAAAAAAGCAGTTTTCGATATAATTTGGACTGTGTGTTTTGTTTTTGGTTGTTCTGAATGAAGGAGTTTGAACGTGAAAACCTGGAAACTGACAGTGACATTACTCGTGACGGCAATGGTATTTGGCGGGTGTGACTTGGCTCGCCGTTCAGGCAATGGTGCATCGCGTTCTGATAGTGGTTCGGAACAGCCGGGGGGGAGTGGCGGGTTTACGGTGGACGATGATGGAACGACGCGACTGATGGCTCCCTCGGATGTTCAGCAGCTTAAAGGGCGAGAGCTTTCGACGACGGAACGTTCCATGGCTAATGCGAATGGGCTGCGGCCGGAGGACAGCTGGATTTTTACGACAAAACCGAATGCCAACGGCTCATTTCTTGTGGCAGCGGCAAGCCGTGCAGGGATTACGGGCGGTGATATGATTCGCAGAATTGACCTTGGCAGCACGATTAAGGAATTCGATTACGACGAAGATTCCAAGGGGGCTCAGGGGGCTTTTATCTATGTGCCTGATGAACTCAGAAGTGCCGTGCCGTCAAAGCTGGTTGATGCCGACGGCATGTTTACAGGTTCGGTATGCGGCTTTGTTCCGGGACCAAATAAAACGATTATCGCGTTATCGGATGGTACGGAAGACGGCGTCGGGTTTGTCATCAATCCGTACGAAACCGCAACTGCATTTACACCGCTTCAGGCGATTCGCATGCCTTACGGCCACAATGTCTGTCGAGGTGTTTATTCGGAACAGACGAAGAAAGTTTACCTTGTCGATGTCACGCAGACTGAGTCTCATGGCGGAAAAACGGGTATTTTTGTTGCCGATATCTACAATGACAATCGTGCTGTGACGGCATCTTATTACACATTTGACAACAGTGTCGCGATCAATTCTCATTCGCTTCCGAATTTCCAGGGGGTTGAACTTTATCAGGATGTACTTTATCTGCTGTCGGGTAACGGGCGTTTTGATGCGGAATGGGACAATGTCGTTTATTCTGTGCCATTGAATACGGCTGGAGAACCGATTTTTGCCGAAGCCAAATATACGAGAATGAACAATCCGACATTCAGGTCGGATGGATGTCCGATCAGTTCGAACAATATTTCTTCTTTAATTTTTGTAAAAAAAGACAACACGCCGGTTCTGCTGGTGTCGGGAACGGCACAGACGCAGGCCTGGGAAATTCAGTCGGATGCGACGCTCAAAAAGATCGACCTGAATGAAAAGAAACCGGGTACGCAGGGGTTTAATCTTGAAAATAATGGGCAGGGTGGTGTTCGTCTGGCGTATTCGCCGGATGGAAAGAAACTGTATCATCTTCCCCACTGTCGTTCAAACAAGGACAAGGTCAAGATTACGGGCAGCAGTGAGGAATTTGTGTACAATATTTCGGTATTTTCAGTTCCCGAACTCAAGCTTCTCGATCCGATTGATATTGGTTATCGCGAATTGCTGACTTCACTCAGAGAGGCGGCCTATCGTCCGCAGTTTGCAGCTGTGATGAGAGATTTTGCGGTGGGTACGAAACATATTGGTGTCATTGGGGCATCGGGATCGAATCTGTCGGGGCTGGGGGCTGGAGGGGATGTCAACATCGTCGATATCGGCAAGAAGACGAGCATTGCGTTCAGCAAGCCCAAAGATATGCGGACTGCGCATGAACAGGATTATGGGTTCAAGCTGGCTGCTGGAGATCCTGAGTTTGCGAAATCGCAGCAGAATTCCAGGGCGATTATCTGGATACCGTAAGGATTGTGGTGTGGGCGGATAATAAACAAAAACTTGACAAAGGATGCCGTGACGCGTACAAGACGCGGCGTTTATTTGCGGCATAAAAATGGCCGTGAATTTATTTTGCGAACAGGTGACCTGAAATAAAGGTGACTGAATACAGTAATTATTTGGAGGAAAAATGGCAGTAAGTCTTAGACTTCAGAGACATGGTGCAACGCATCGTCCGTATTACAAACTCGTAGCAGCTGACAGCCGCAATGTTCGCGACGGTCGTTGCCTTGAAATGCTGGGAACATATGATTCCGTCAGCAATCCTCACAAAATCAACTTTAACCTTGAGCGTGTTGATTACTGGCTTTCGCAGGGCGCAATTGCCAGCGATACCGTAAAGGCTCTTGTGGCTCAGGCTCGCAAGTAATCAGACTGGGGTATCGAACAGCGGGAGGCACAAATGCAGGAATTGGTTGCGTGTATAGAATGTGCAGCGAAAGCGCTGGTCGATAATCCGGACGCAGTGAGCGTAGACGTTGTCGAAGGAGAATCGTGTTCGGTTCTTCAGCTAAGCGTATCTCAGGAAGATCTTGGAAAAGTGATAGGTAAAAGCGGCCGTATGATCGAGTCGCTTCGCACTATTCTGAGTGCAGCGGCTGCGAAAGCGGGGATTAACTGTCGTCTGGAGATTCTCGAGGACGCTGAATAGACATCGATGAATGTAGCTTTACACCATTGAAACTTGCATTTCGATGGTGTTTTTTGTGGTTATAAATGGATGAAAGAGTCGTCAGATAAAATACGCGTGGGCGTGATCGGACGTGCACATGGCATCCAGGGTGCGGTACGTGTCTGTACGGAAAATGACAGTCTGCTTCGCATTAAAACGGTTTATCTCGGTGAAAATCGCGAAGCATATGAAGTGAAGAAAGCTGTTCGTGCAGGACGTTTCGTTAATCTGGAGCTCAATGGCGTGGAAGATCGGGATCAGGCTGCTGAACTGACGGGGCTTGATGTCTGGATCGATCGCAGTGGGTTAAGAACTCTGAAAAATGCTTTTTATGTATGTGATCTCGTTGGATCGACGATCTGTGATGAGACCGGTCATGCATGGGGTGTTGTGAATGCGGTTATGCCAAGCGGGGCTCATGATCTCCTTCAATATGTTCGACCGGATGGCGGGCTTGGGCTTGTTCCTTTCGTGTCTGCTCATGTCGGGAAGATCGATTGTGAATCCAAAACCATAGAAGTTGAATCTTCATGGATGTCGGAGCTTGATGCAATATACGGAGAATAGAGATGGGGCGGATATGCTTTGTGTCTCTGTTTCCGGAATATTTTGAGACAGCGATGCGCAGTTCGATTATGGGCAGGGCAGTAGAAGCCGGTCATATCGAATGGCGATTTGTGCAGATTCGTGATTTCAGTACGGATAAATATCATCGCGTGGATGATTGTCCATACGGTGGTGGTGTGGGGCTGGTGATGAAACCGGAACCGCTTGTTTCCGCGATTGAATATGCCCGCAGCCTGTATGACGAAAGTCATGTGGTGCTGATGAGTCCGCAGGGGCAACGGTTCGTGCACAAGGAAGCTCGTCGTCTGAGTCAATATGAGACGCTGATTCTCGTGTGCGGTCATTACGAAGGTGTGGATGAACGCGTTCGTGCATATGTAGATGAAGAAATTTCGATAGGTGATTTTGTTCTGACCGGTGGAGAACTTGCTGCCATGGTGGTGAGTGATGCAGTCTGCCGGTTATGGCCGGGAGTACTCGGAAATGATGAGTCAAGTGTTGACGAAAGCTTTTCCGAGGGCTGGCTTGAGTATCCTCAATATACTCGACCGGCTGAATTTCGGGGCGTAAAGGTCCCGGATGTTTTACTTGGGGGCGACCACGGGGCCGTCGATAAATG